>WQTS01000117.1 GCA_009786185.1 Bacteroidota bacterium | reverse complement strand
TCAAACTGCGCATATCCCCCAATAAAGAGCGCGCCAAAAAATAAGAAAAAGATAATTTTTTTCATGTGCATAAAGATTTATATTTAATTAACATCGCAAAAATAAAATGGATTCTTCTTTTTAACCTCATGTTTGTCGTCATTTTTTCGATAAGAATCCGTAAAATTTCTGATATATTATAAGACGCATGTTTGCAAAATTATACAGGTAAGAGAAATCCGTTTTCAATAAGAATTCAAAAATAATTGTTTTTTTTATCGGTTTACCTGCGATTTTTTATCGGTTTTTTTACGATAACATTCCTATTTTTTGTCATCATATCGCCTAAAAACCATCACATTGGTTTTATCATTCGGGTTTACAATGCGAATTTGCTGCGAGTGTATGGTTATAATACAATGGTCAATTTTATTAAAAGAAGAATTGATCATCATTTGAGAAAGGTATAGTTCTGCAATAAAATGATATTGTAAAGCATCCGAAATCCGAATCAACTTTTTTATTTTTAAACTTTTACGTTTGTACAAATCGCTAACTGAATTTTGTGCGCAATGCAATTGCTTGGCTATATCTTGTTGGCTCCAACCGTTTTTTTTAGCCAGTTCTCTGATGTGTTGTCCAATATATATTTCCTTTAGAAAATTGTAATGGTTACCGGCGCCATCAGTAATAACGCGCCGGTTTCTCATGTCAATCTTTAGCAAACATAACTCAGCGCTATCAAAATTATGAGAACAGGAAAGATGAGATAAATATTTTTTAGCAATTAGCTCAAGAATGTTGCATTCTAATAGATATGAAATGCATACAATATCCTCGACATCCATATCATTTATTCTGAATATTTTATCGGCATTTTTTTGATCACGATGGATGAGTGCGGCAATTTTCTTGGAAGAGATACCCTTTTGAAGGGCTATTTCTTTGATAATTCTACCTATATGTAAATCTTTTAAAGAGTCATTTTTTTTCATTGCGTCTGTTCTTTTATCGCAATAAAAAGGCGCAAACTTCATCTTACCTGTCCTTGAGGTCTTCGACTACCTAATCTAACTGATAAAGAGTAAAGCTCACGCCAAAGCATGAGCACCTTTACTTTTATTTTAGTTAGATTTGTTTGCGGTGAATTAGTCGAAGAATTCAAGGACACAAATATAAGTTAATAGCGCATTTCTACCGGCTATTTTACAATTCTTTTTCTATCTCATAAACTATTTTTTTGTTAATACTTGCGGCAAAAATAGAAAAAAAGAGGTTGTTTACAGAAACATGTAAAATACGAAAAACAGATTGCTTTCGTTACAATTAAGTATGTATAATATAATGATATGGATAGCACCCGCCAAAACAGAATCGCAAAACTTATTCAGAAAGAACTTGCCGAAATTTTTTTGGCAGACGGAATTCCGGTGTATGATTGCATGATTACGGTAACGCAAACCAAAATAACGCCCGATTTGTCGTTGGCGCGCTCTTATTTGAGCATTTTTAATGCGGAAGATAATGATAAAGTATTGAAAACCGTTAAGCAAAATACCAAAGACATCCGGTTTCGTTTGGCGCAAAAGGTAAAGCATCAATTGCGGGTGGTACCGCAGCTCGTTTTTTTTATTGACGATTCGTTAGATTATCTCGAAAATATTGAAAACCTGTTGAAATCGTAACCCGTGAGAAATTCTTTTAACACCGCTTTTTTTATCGCACTCCGGTATCTGTTTTCACCGAAAAAACACAATATCATTAATATTATTTCTATCATTTCTATGCTGGGCATTATGGCGAGCACGGCAGCGTTAATTATTGTGCTTTCAGTGTTTAATGGAATGCAAGATTTGATAGTAACTAATTTTAACCGCTTTAACCCGCCGTTGAAGATTGAGGCGAGGGAGGGCAAGGTGTTTACGAGTTACGAGTTACGAGTTACGAGTTACGAATTGGAGAGTGTAGAAGGGGTAAAAGCTGTGGAACAGGTGCTTAGTGATTTGGTTTTGGTTACTTATCATGATAAACAGATATTAACCACTTTATATGGTGTTTCCAGAAACTATCCCGGCTTATCCGGTTTGGCAGCCATGACGATTGATGGCGATTTTGACACCGGTATGCAAAACGGCATAGTGTTCGGCGCTGGCATTGCCGGGCTACTAAGCGTTGGGCTTCACGATTATGTACCGGCAAAACTTTATTATCCGAAACGTAATAAAAAAAACTTTATGAACCCCATGGAGGCGTTCCAAGTGCATAATGCACGACCTATCGGAGTGTTTGCCAGCTACACGCCTTATGATGAAAACTCCGTGTTTGTTCCTATAGCGCTTGCTCAAGAATTATTTGATTATGAATCGGAAATCTCCTATATCGCTATTTATCTTGATGAAAATGCATCGTTGCAAAAAGTGCAAAAAAAGATCACACAAATGGTAGGAGAGGGGTTTACTGTTAAAAATCAAATGGAACAGGAGGCGCTGTTATTTAGAACCATAAAAGTTGAAAATCTAATTCTTTACCTCATTTTGGGCTTCGTATTTGTGATTGCGGCGTTCAATATTATCGGTATTTTGGGCATGCTCATCATAGAAAAAAAACAGGATATTTCCATTTTGCACACTTTGGGCGCATCTAAGACGTTACTTAAAAAGGTATTTTTAATGGTGGGCGCTATGATAGGTATTTTTGGAGGTCTTTTGGGTATGTTCATCGGGCTAATTTGTTGTTTAGCACAACAATATTTTGAAATTATCACTCTGGGAAGCGCCGGATCTTTCATTATTACTGCCTACCCTGTTTCTTTAGCGCTCAAAGATTTTGTGGTCGTATTTTTCTTGATTATCTTAATAAGTTTGCTAACGTCAGGGTTGTCTATACAAAGATTGAAAACTAACTATTTGACAAACAAATATTAATGCCTTATGCGTAAAAAAATATTTCTCATTCTTATTCAATGTTCGTTTATTTCTCTTTGGGCGCAAGATCTTCCGATTGGCCAATTTAAGGCATATTTGCCTTATAATAAGTTTCATAGTGTAGCTCAAGACGATGAAAATATATATGCGGCAACCGATCAAAGCATATTGGTGGTGGATAAGCGCGATGGATCATTAGAAAAATGGTCTAACTTAAACGGTTTGTCGGATTTTGGTGTTCAAACACTCCATGCTGATCAGAAAGGCAGATTAATTATTGCTTATAAAAATGCTAACATTGATGTTATTAAAGACTACAAAGTTCATAATATTCGCGACATTCTGAACAAACAACTTACAGGCTCTAAAGTAATTAACAGTGTTTCTACCTTTAAAGATCGTGCTTATTTTTCTTGCGATTTCGGAGTAGTAATTTTAGATTTGAAAACTTTATTAATTAAAGACTCTTGGTTTACCATACGGCAGAATGAACCCTATAGGGCGCATTTTCTAACCTTGCACGATCAACGCTATTATTTGGCTACCGATAAAGGTGTTTTTTCATTGCCCGAAACAGCTTTAAATGCTGCTGATTTTTCGATGTGGACGCAGGAAAGCCAACTGTCAAAAGCGCCCTACAAACTATTATGTAGCTATAAAAACAAATTGTTTGCTGTGCGCGATGGGGGTTCAAAGGAAGATTCTGTATTTGTTTATGAAAATTCTCAGTGGAGATATGATAATTTATTAAGAACAGGCCATATTAGAAATATTGGAGTAAAAGATGATAAAATGCTGGTTTGTTCTTGGGATCATGTTAAAATTTTTACAGGAGATGAGTATGCTCAATACGAGTGGGAGCCGGTTCCTCCGAATGAGTGGCAAGACGGTCAAGAAGTAATACTTGATGAAAAAATGAATATTTGGGTGGCGGATAACAGTTCGGGACTGGTACATATAAATACGGAGACAGGAAAACCTAAGATAATTACAGCGGGAGGACCTGCCACCGGCGACGCCGACGGATTATTTTTTTCCAACGGTGTTTTAGCCGTTGTGCCCGGCGCACGTACTCCGGGGCTTTATCCATCATTTGCTGCTCCGGCTATAAGTACAATGAAAAGCGATCATTGGTGGTCGCATATTGATTTTAGTGGATTTAAAAGAGCAAACGCATTTAATTCTGTAGTAATTAATCCATTAGATACAAACGAAATCTACATGGCTTCCTGGGTGGGAGGTCTTTTTAAAATAAATAAAGCTACCCGTAAAATATTTTGTTACAATAGAGACAACTCTATTTTAACGGTTCCGCAAGAGCGACTTACTGCAAAAGACACCTCGCTCTTTATATCAGGATTGGCAATAGATAAAGATAATTATCTTTGGATGGCACAGTCGGAAGTAGTTGGGCAAATCAAAGTCAAAGACCTCAAAGCGGAAGAAGAAAAATGGTATTCGTTTAGTCTACCGATTTCCGGCGAGCATAATATGGTAGAACATATATTGATTGATTCGCGTAACTATAGATGGGCTACGATTCCAAGATTAAACCGGTTGTTTGTATTGAGAGGTCCGCTCGATAATATGGAAAGGAGGGAAGTGGATGTTAAATCGCAGGCAGAGACTCCGGGAAATCGCCTCACTTGCATTGCGGAAGATAGAGCGGGACGTATTTGGATTGGCGCCAACCAAGGCGTAAAAGTGATTTATGATGCAGCAAATGCTTTTAACAGAGATGTTTATGCAAAAAACATCCTCTTAGAGCAAAACGGATATGTGCAAATTCTTCTTGAAAATGAATATATTACGTGTATTACGGTAGATGCTGCCGACAGAAAATGGATTGGAACACGAGGCGTTGGTGTATTCTTAATTTCCCCGGCGGGAACGGAACAACTTTTTCATTTTACAACTGAAAATTCACCGTTGTTTTCTAATGAAATCAATGATATTAAGATTAATCCTGAAAACGGCGAAGTGTTTATAGCCACCGGAGGCGGACTAATTTCTTATATGGGCACCGCTACGGCAGGTAAGGAAAACTACAAAGAGGTATTAGTGTATCCGAACCCGGTGCGCGAAGACTATTTCGGACCCATTGCCGTAAGAGGATTAATGGAAGATTCCTTCTGCAAAATTACCGATGCTGCCGGAAATTTAGTGTGGCAAGGCTATGCGTATGGTGGACAATTGATTTGGAACGGCAAAGATTTTCGCGGCAAACGCCCCGCCACAGGTGTATATTTTGTGATGGCTTCCAGCCAAACCGGAAAAGAGAGGAGAGTGGCGAAGTTTTTGTTTGTGCAGTAAAAAGGAAGAAAGGAGAAGGGAGAAAGGAGGTGGAAGACAAATCCCCTTCAAAATTTGAAGGGGTGTCTCGCGAAGCGAGACGGGGTAGTTTATATAAAATTTAAAGTTCAAAATAAGTATGTTGACGACAACCCAAGGCATCGTCTTACAAACCACAAAATACTCCGACAACAGCCTCATTGTCAAAATATTCACCCGAAAAAACGGCGCCCTTTCCTTCATCATTAAAAATGCATTTTCGAAAAAAAGCAAACAACCTGTCTCTTTTTTCACACCGTTAACTATATTAGAACTCATTTATAATGAAACATATACAGAGAAGCTGACTTTTCTCAAAGAAGTAAACATTGCACACCCATTTCATGCTATTCCCATGGATATTAAAAAAAACAGCCTCCTACTTTTCTATCAGGAATTATTGATGAAGCTGTTGTATCATGCCAATGCACCTGATGAAGAATTGTTTGATTTTATAAAAGAACATCTGTTGAAACTAGAAAATACACCGGAGCTTACGTCCGATTTTCATATTGTTTTTTTGGTTCAACTCATTCAAAAATTAGGCTATGCACCCGAATTGAATTTCTCTTTACATACGCCTTATTTTTCCATTGAAGATTCAAATTTTGGAAATATTTTTTTAGAAATACCTTATTATTTATCGAAAGAAGCGAGCTTTTATCTTTTTACGCTACTAAGGGCGCAAAGTTACGCTGTTCCTGATAAAAAAATACGAATAGAGTTATTAAATGGGATGATTTTGTATTTAATGAAATACCATAAACAGATTAAGGAGATTGAGTCAGTGGCGATATTGTCGGAGGTGTTGCGGTAATTAATAAAATCAATACCTTTGCCGCCCGAATATTTTAATTATACAATACAATGAAAAAAGTGTACATCGTATCAGCAAAACGCACCCCAATCGGAAAAATGTTTGGTGCGCTATCTCATTTTACTCCTGCCGATTTAGCGGCGTTAGTTCTTAAAAACATTTTAGCAGAAACAGGCGTTCAGTCCAATCAAATTGATGAGGTGATTGGCGGAAACATATTGAGTGCCGGACAAGGACAAGGCGTCATCAGGCAAGCCGCCGTAAAAGCAGGCATTCCTGTGGAGGTTCCTGCCTATGCCATTAACATGGTGTGTGGAAGCGGATTAAAATCGGTGATGAATGCTTATAACGACATTTTGGTAGGCGATGCCGACATGGTGTTGGCGGGAGGTACCGAAGTGATGTCGAATGCAGGATTTGTAATGCATGGAAACCTGAGAAATGGTGTGAAAATGGGAAGCATTACCGCCGTAGATCACATGGTGCACGATGGACTGACCGATGCATTTGAAAACTATCATATGGGAATTACTGCAGAAAATATAGCAGAGAAGTTTGGCATTTCAAGAGAAGCGCAAGACCAATTTGCCATAGACTCGCAAAAGAAAGCGATTGCAGCGGTAGATGCCGGAAAATTTGCAAACGAAATTGTTCCGGTTGAAATCGTTACCAAAAAGGAAACCATTGTTTTTGACACCGATGAATATCCCAACCGCGCTACAAGCATTGAGAAGTTGGGTACACTGAAACCGGCATTTAAAAAAGAGGGAACTGTTACCGCCGGAAATGCCTCCGGAATTAACGACGGCGCCTCTTTCGTACTCTTGGCTTCAGAAGATAAAGTAAAAGAATTGGGATTAAAACCGTTGGCAGAAATCGTTGCCACAGGACAGGGTGGGGTAGAACCCGCCGTGATGGGATTAGGTCCGGTGCCTGCTATTAAAAATGCACTTCAAAAAGCCGGTATGAAACTTTCCGATATGGATTTACTGGAACTTAACGAAGCTTTTGCCGCACAATCGTTGGGCGTTATGCATGAATTAATGAAAGAACATAATGTTACACAAAAATGGTTGCAAGAGCGCACCAATATTAACGGTGGCGCTATTGCTTTAGGGCACCCCATCGGCGCTTCGGGAAATCGTATTTTGGTTACTTTAGTACATGAGTTAATAAACGAAAATAAAACCTACGGGTTGGCATCACTTTGTATTGGTGGTGGAATGGGGACTGCGGTGATTCTCAAAAAGTGTCAAATTTTTATCCATTAATTATAATTATTAGGAAAAAAAAATATTTTTGCGACCGCAATTGTGATTAAATATGTAATTGTAAATGAAGAAATGTCTTTATAAAGGTATTAGTGTTGTATGCGATTTTTCCTATTCTTAATAAGCTTATTCTAAATAATATGGAGTATTTTTCAGATATATAAGTATATATGTACAACTCTACATTATATACATTAACAATCAGACAGCAAACACACAAGCATACAAGAATGTGTGGAAATAATCTCATTTTTCTTCAGTTTTATGCTTATCCTTCTCACATTACCCCCCCTAATTGATTGCAAAAATCGTCATTATATTACAAAAAAACATACATTATATTATGAAAAAACCTACACATTCAAAAAGTATCTCAAGGATATACTATGCTATCTTATTTTGCTTGATACTATTTCCCATAACAAATGCTTGGGCGCAGAATCGCCTCTACTGGGTGGGAAAAAACACGGCAACACCAAACTGGAATGTTGCTGCAAACTGGTCAACAACCGATAACGGAACTCCGGGCGATGGCGGCACGCCAACAACCGGAATTACAGTTGTTTTTAATAACAACTCCTTTACTGCCAACGGGCAGAGTGTGAATGTTACTGCAACAGCAAGTTGCGACAGTATGATTTGGGAGGCGTCATCTTGGCAACCTATTTTTAATATGGGAACTTTCCAGTTTAACGTTGCAGGCTCAATGAAGCTGCAACCTAATATGATTGTGCAAAGTGGTGTTACCACCAATGCACTTGTCTTTACCAGTGGCATTATACGTCATCCGGGAGAGAGTGTCAGCACTGCCAATCATAACATTCCTCGTCCGGTAATGTTTGCCGGTGCAGGTAAAACTTGGTTTTTGCAAGACTCATTAAAGGTAATGCTGGTGAATGGAGCATTAATAACCCGTTACGACATTACGCATACGGCAGGAACTGTGACTACGAATGGACAATACGTACTATGTAAGGATTATTTAGGAACTCAAACCGGTGTAAAGTCGTTAAATATTGCCGGCTCTACTATAGATGTGAGTACTTGGACATATAATCACACCGATGCGACTGCAATGACAATTGCGCAAACAGCCAATTCGGTAATTAAAGTAGCTGCAAACTTTACAGGTAAACCCACCGACCGATATAATGTTGTGGAAGCCGGTACGGGTACATTGCAAGCCGGTACTTTTACAAAGATTATCATGAATAAAGAGGGTGGTCTTCTCAACTCTACCGGTGCCAACACCGTGCTTACCGACTCATTGGTACTGGACTATATGGGTAATACTACTGCTGCTGCTACATTGTATAGAATTCAAGGAGGAAGCGCTTTTACTATTAACAGTTATTTCGGCAATACACGTGCCACAGGAATCTGTAGCAATAAAATTGAATTAAGATCAAGCAGTAGTACGCCGGTCAACATAACTATGGGAGCGGTTTCAAATGTAGATCTAAGTAATGTGGATTTCTTTAACATAAATATTACGGGACCTAATACGCCTTACTTTGTTCCAAATTCTTATAGTATTTCAAATTCAATAAACTCAGGATGGAGTAGTCGTTTGTATTGGATAGGTCGTACGGGAAATTGGAATTTGGTTAGCAACTGGTCAACAGAGAGCGGAGGTTCCGCCAATGCTTGTAATGTGCCCGGAACACATACTACCGTTGTGTTTGATGATAATTCTTTTAATAGTAACGCACAAGTCGTTACCCTTAATGTAGCCGGTGTTTGTGATAGTATGATATGGTCAGGAGCAACTTATACTCCGACTTTTACTATGAACAGTACATTAGATATTTATGGTTCACTTGAGTTTAAACCCAATATGGTTATAGGAGGAAATACAAATGCGCTAAACTTTACTTCCCTGCGCACAGGACAGAGTATAACAACCGCTAACCATAACATTCCTCGCCCTGTAAACTTTAATAGTACTACCGGTGAATGGTTTTTAATGGACTCATTAAAATTGTTAGTAGGAACAGCGGCTCAAACCCTCACTTTTACAAATGGAAGCCTGAATTTGAATGGGCAATATGTGAGATGTAATACTATTGAAGCCGGCGCCAATAATGCGCGGCGGTTAAATATTGTGAACTCTACAATAGATGTTAATAGCTGGAATTACACTGCTGTGAACTCAGCAGCATTAACGCTTGCAGAAACTGCCAACTCATTAATCCGGGTAAATAATACTACTGCTGCGTTCGGAACTGTTACCTTTGTAGGAAGACCTACCGACTATTACTATAATGTAGTTGCAGGTGCCGGAACACTCCATGGTGGTATTTTCAATAAAATTACCATGGATAAAAACAACAGTACCTTAAACTCTGCAACCTTAACTAATAATATAACAACAGACACCCTGATACTTGCACCCGGAAACAATTTAACTTATCGAATTGCATCGGGAAGTACTCTCACTATTGGGAAGTTTTTGCAGAATATAGTTATAGACCCGACTGATTGTAACGAAAGAGTTTTTTTAGCAGCTACCGGAATTACGCAAGCTAATATTGTAATGAAACCTGCCTCAGTTGTAGATTTAAGTAATATAGGTTTAACCAATCTTAAAATTACAGGGGATAATGCACCTTATTATGTATTGGATGGCACTGATTTTGGTGGAAATGAAGGATGGGATATATCAGGCACCGGTACCTTATATTGGGTAGGAGGTACCGGAAACTGGAATAATCCGGCCCGTTGGTCTCTTGAAAGTGGAATTCCTAATAATCCATGTAACTTGCTCCCAACAGCACAATATTCTGTGGTATTTGATGAAAATTCCGAATTATTTAGTAGCAGTTTCGTTAACCTTACTGCTGCCGGAGCATGTAAAGATATGATTTGGATAGGTCCCAATGGTCCTACTTTTGCAACGGCAAGCCAAAGTCTCACAATATCAGGTTCAATGGAGTTGCAACCCGGTATGGTTATTACCAATACCGGCGGTACGCTTACATTTAATAGCGCTTATTCGGGAAATACGATTAAAACCAATAATGTTCAGGTTCCTTGGGATATAACGTTTAATAACGGAACCGGCGAATGGACTTTACAGGATCCGTTAATAATGGTAAGTCCGGCCGGAACAGCCTTTTATACTCTCAATCTTGCAAGCGGGAGCTTTAACTTGAGCGGCAATTATATAAGATGTGGTGCCTTCTCTGTTTCCGGAAGAATAAACATTGCCAATTCAACAATTGATGCAACAAGCTGGTGGTGTAATCCTGCTATAGCGCCTGTAACAACCAATTCATTAATCAGAGTAACTGCAAGTTTTACCGGTAGAGCAGCAGATCAATATAATGTTGTAGAAGCCGGTAACACCACTTTGTCAGCCGGTACTTTCAGCAAGATCATTATGGATAGGAATAATGGTACCCTTTCTTCCGGAGTAACAACAGATACGTTACTATTCGGATGGGATAAAACTTTTAATGTTCAGGCAGGACAAACTATTAACATTAGATCCTATCTTGGTAATTTAACCTCTTTGGGAAGTTGCCCAAAAAAGGTAAATATCAGATCTACCACCGCTGCAATTGCTACGTTTAATATGAGTGCAGGCATGGTATCCGGTATAGGAAATGTTAACTTTTCTAATATACGCGCTACAGGTCCTGAAGGGCCTTATCTTGCGCAAAACTCTATTGATTTGGGAGGAAGTAGCGGATGGACTATGACGCCCCCCGAACCTTTTGACAACAATCGTATTTATTGGGTAGGAGGTGCCGGAAATTGGAGCGACCTGTCTCATTGGGCAGCAGTGAGTGGCGGAGCGCCTACCTATTGTATGCTTCCGGAAAGTGAATTTACCGTTGTATTTGACCAAAATTCAGGATTAAACGATGGCGATATCGTTTTTATGGATATGCCTGCATTTTGTGATAGTATAGTTTGGGAAAATAGCAGCAGACCCATTTTTGATATGGGAACCAGTGACCTTACCCTCTCCGGCTCATTAATACTACAGCCCAACATGACTGTGAGAAGTTCAAGAGGAAGTATCCTATTTAGAAGTGATCGCGCGCAGGAAGGAATTAAAACTGGTAATGTAAATGTTCCTAAAAATCTGTTTTTTAGCAATATAAACTGTGAATGGATTTTGCACGACTCGTTGTGCTTAACCAACGGATCTTTGATTTATGACCTCACATTTTTTGACGGATCTTTGAATTTGAACGGAAAATACTTGATGTGTGCCAATTTTACCTCTTCGATAGAGAATCCAACCTTGAGGCAACTCAATATTGCGAATGCCACCATTGATGTGTCTAATTGGATATACACTACCGGTAACATGCCGCTAACAGTAACTGAAACAGGAAATTCACTCATTAGAGTAGCCAATAACTTTACCGGCAGACCGGGAGATTATTACAATGTGGTAGAAGCCGGAATCGGAACCCTTCAAGGCGGTACTTTCAGCAAGGTGTTTATGAATAAAAATAATGGAATCATTAACTCCGCAATTGCCGCTAACAATGTGATTACCGACACGCTGCTTTTAGATATGAACAACACTTACCGCATGTTTGCGGGAAGAACCGTTACCGTTAATAAATTTTTTGGTAATGTTAAAACTTACGGAGGCTGTACGGAAAAAATTATTTTGCGATCGCATGATGCCGTAGCTGCTAATATTAGTATGGGAACCCCTTCAACGGTGGACGTGGATAATATAGATCTTTATTATATTGCCATTACGGGACCGGGTGTGCCTTATACTATTGAACACTCTATTGACTTGGGAGGAAACAGCGGATGGGTACAGTCAGACTTGCCTTATACCGGACCTCTATATTGGATAGGCGGAACCGGAAACTGGAATAATCTAAGCCGCTGGTCTACAAGCAGTGGTGGTCCACCCAATGTTTGCGTACTTCCCACAAGCGAGAATACTGTTATTTTCGACGGAAACTCCGGCTTAGGTAATAGCAGTGTTGTTACCCTTAATGTACCGGCATTCTGTAATAGTATGCTTTGGACAGGCAGTGCCGCTCCCATCTTTGCCATGGGTGCACAACTGCTCACTATTTCCGGTTCTTTGGAACTACAACACGGCATGACCATAACAGGTACTTCCGGAAGAATCACTAGGTTCGATAGCAATCGTCCTGAAGGAGAAACGGTAAAAACCAATGGGGTGGTTATTAATAGTAATATAACATTTGATGGCGCCGGTAGCTGGACATTATTAGACTCATTAACCATGGGATCATTATCAGCGGCGGCAGGAACACTCGCCTTAGCAAACGGTACTCTTGATTTGAACGGAAACTACGTGAAATGCCATACATTTCGCTCAAGTACATCAGGTGAAAGAATTATTGGAACCGCTACAACAACAACTTACGATCTACCTGTAAATACCTATTATAACTACTCTTATACACAACAAATTTTCGATGCTTCCGAATTAAATATACCGGCAGGTACAAGAATCAATTCTATTTCATTCCAATATATTCATACTGTTGCAACTACCAAAAATAACCTAACTGTTTATCTGGGAAATACCGGCAATTCTACTTTTAGTAACTGGATACCGGTATCAGCTATGCAAACAGTGTTTACCGGCTCTCATACCTTTAACAATACTCAACCTTGGTCCACGATAACTTTCAGTACGCCCTTTGTATATACCGGCGATAATTTAGTGGTTGCAGTACTTAATAACCATGGCAGTTATAATACAGGCAGTAATCAAACTTTCCGTGCTCATACGGCTTCAGGTAATAAGGCCATACATTATCGTGTGGATGGCAGTACTGCTATTAATCCTTCCGCACCTCCTGGCGGTTCGCTGACGACAACAAGAAACAATATAAGGTTTATAGTAGAAACCGTTGCTATAAATGTGGAACTCAATATTGCTAATGCCACAATTGATGTTACCGATTGGTATTGTCCCGGTATTGATGCGATAGAAACCGCTAATTCGCTCATTAGGGTAGGGAATAACTTTACCGGCAGGCCCAGTGATGTTTATTGTACAGTAGAAGCCGGAGCAGGAACCTTACTGGGAGGAACTTTCAGTAAAATTGTCATGAATAAAAATAAAGGTAGTATAACTTCTAATACTACCGGTAGTAGTGTAACTACTGACTCATTGGTATTGGAAAAAGGAGAAATTTACTATATTACCAGTGGAAGTACGGTTACTATTAATGAATATTTTGGTAATACAGGCTCTTTAGCCGATTGTGCTGATAGGGTTGAGTTAAGATCCAGTGCAGCCGCTCTGGCTACCGTTGCTATGAATACAAGCGCAGAGATGGATTTAAAGAATATAAATCTTTATTATATTAATGCAACCGGAAATATCCCCTATACTTTGCCAAATTCTATCAATTTGGGAGGAAGCCCCGCCACAGCATGGACGTTTACCTCCAGTGCACCGGGAGGACGTTACTATTGGGTGGGTGGACCCGGCAACTGGGATGATTTAAGCCATTGGTCAACTACCAGTGGGGGAGCTCCCAGTACATGTATAATGCCTTCAAGCAACAATACAGTAGTTTTTGATGATAACTCAGGTTTGGGTAATGCCGATAGAGTTGTTCTTAATGTAGCCGGCGTTTGCGACAGCATGCTTTGGTTAGGAAGCGGAAGCACCTCCCCTATTTTTGTAATGGGAGCCCAGCCTCTTACTATTTCAGGTTCTTTAGAGCTACAACCCGGTATGACCATTACAAGCTCGGGCGGTAACATTACTTTTAACAGCTCACGCGCAGGAGAATTCATAATATCTAACAATGTAAATATTCCCCGTGCTATAGTGCTTAATAATGCTAATGGAACATGGATTTTACAGGATGCCTTAAGACTTATAACCGGAACAACCCGCTTTGATCTTACCTTTACACATGGAGCTTTAAATTTAAATGGAAAAAATTTAACATGCGGCATTTTTACAACCAGTGGTAATAATCCACGGCAGTTAAATATTACCAATTCTACCATAGATGTTACAAGTTGGGATTACGTTAATGCTAACTCATTGGCATTAACCCGTACTACAGAAACTGCCAATTCATTAATCAGGGTAGCAACGAATTTTACAGGAAGACCTACCGATGAATATAATGTTGTAGAAGCCGGTACAGGCACATTGCAAGGGGGTGATTTCAGTAAAATTATTATGAGTAGAAATAATGCCCTTTTAACGAGTAATACTGCCCTCACCACTATAACTACCGACTCACTTATACTGATAATGGGAAATACCTATAGAATTACCAATGGTGGCTCCGTTAATATTAGAAAATATTTTGGCAACACACGTAATCTTGTAAATTGTACGGAAAAAATTGTCTTAAATTCTACCTCTGCTACAGCTAATGCTACCATTGTTATGACGCCCGGAGCGATAGTAGATTTAATAAATATAAATTTCACCAGAATTACTATCAATGGCGAAATGCTCTATCCTGTAGAAAAAGCAGTAGATTTGGGAGGAAGCATAGGATGGGATATTCGTCCTATCACCCGCTTGTATTGGGTAGGAGGACCGGGAGCTTGGAGCGATATCAACCGCTGGTCAACCACAAGTGGTGGTGAGTCTGATGCTTGTTTTATCCCTACAAGTAGTCATACGGTAATCTTCGATGAAAATTCAGGATTAAATTCCAGAGAAACGGTTACCCTTAATACAACCGGCGTTTGCGACAGCATGCTTTGGATAGGAAACGGTGTCCCTATTTTTAATATGGGTGGCAATAGTCTTACTGTTTCCGGTTCTTTGGTGTTACAGCCCGGAATGTCTTTCACAGGATCAGGAACAACCACATTCAATAGCGCACGTTCGGCAGGCGAAACAGTCAAAACCAATAATGTACGCATTCCTTGTAATTTTACATTTAATAATGCTTCAGGAAATTGGACTTTGGAAGATGCGTTAACCCTGACAAATCCCGGTACAATTACACTTACAAACGGTACCTTAGATTTGAATGGCAAAGATGTGAGTTGTCTTGCCTTTGGGCATACTAATGGAAATGTAACTTTTAACGGCACTAAGCTTCGAGTTACCAATGCCTATACTTTTAGTAACGGAAATTTGGATATGACCAACAGTGAGTTGCTGTGTAATAACTTTACCTCTACTGCTGCAAATGCAAGGCAGTTAAATATAAGCAATGCAGTGATTGACGTGAATAACGCTTGGAATTATTCCGGCAATACGATAGCGCCTGTTACCACCGGATCTTTACTACGGATAGGCACCAATTTTACAGGAAATACAAATACAACGTATAATGTGGTAGAAGCCGGAAACGGAACCATACTTGATGGTAACTTCTCCAAATTGATTATAAATAAAGGAAATACTACTTTCAATAATGCTGCTACAGGTGTAATTAATACTGATACCTTGCTGTTTCTTCCCGGAGCAGCTCAGACGGTAATATTTGCCGGAAGTTCGGTAAACGTAGCCGACTATATGAAAAAAGGGTTTTCTGATTGGTTAACGGTAAGATCATCTTCTACTACTGCACAGGCAATCATTAATATGAATATGGCTTCCAACGGACAAAGCGCAGTAATTATGGATACGTTGTTCTTGACTCAAATCCGAATTACCGGACCGGGTGTTGACTATCCTACCAGAGGAAGTATTAACGGAGGAGGAAATATAGGTTGGAGATTTGATCAAGTAGCCAATGAATTTAATGATCGTGCCTATTATTGGTTAGGCGGTCTTCGAGATGGCGTATTTAATAATGTGGACAATTGGGAAGTAGGATTCCCGGGCAGTGGAGTTTATCCCGCATTGATTTTCGGTCCGGAAGATGACGTATATTTTCCACCCGATCCGAAAAATCCTGCCACTATGCCACTTACAACACGAAGTGCATCATTGATTGAATTTAACAGTATAAATGTCCTAACCCCGGGAATAACTATTACAATTAATGCAGCTGCCATCCCTTTCAGGGGAACAGAAAACATTACGGTATCCGGGGCAGCAACCTTCACAATAACCACATTGGCTAACTTCCAAATAGGTGGCGATGTAATTGTTACCAATAGTAGTGCACTTACTTTACCTGCAACTACTGCAAGAAATATCTGGCTAAATAATTTTAGCAACTTGACTATTAATGGTACAACTACTATTTCTGATACTATTTCAGTAGGAGCCGGTTCCACATTTCGAGGTACCAATTCTGCCGGTTGCGATGATTTAATTGTAAATGGCGCCTTTACTCTTACTGCTGGTACTCATTCCGTAAGAAATAATATGATTGTGAACGGTACTTCTACACTCTCAAGCGTAAGCGGTTTAACTGTAGGAAATGATATGACTATTAATGGTACTTCCACCTTTTCAATAAACTCTTCTTCAAGTGTAATTGTAGGAAACAATATGATTATAAATGGCACTTCTACGATGTCCGGGAGCTTAAGTACTAGTAATGTTAACGTAACAAATGATGTTATTATAAATAACAATGGACTTTTGAGCATAACAAACAGCAATGTTAGTATTGGCAGAGACCTGCAAGTTAGTGGAACATATAATCATACGGGTAGTAGTAGTTATAGTCATACTATTGCAGTAAATCGCAATGTTGATGTTATGTATGAAGGGCTATGGAATATACAAAGATCGTGGAGTACAACAAATTACACTATTACCGTTAATATTACGGGAAATACTCTTATACATTCCGGAGGTAGAATAGATGCCATAGTAACAGGGTCGCCTTCGAGCATACGTATACTTTATAATTCGACCGGAAATTATACAGTGGAAGGGAATTCCAATTTTGAATGGGTGCAAGGTACTTTCAGAAGTAGTTTAACTGCTACCGGTGGTGCCAGGTTTATTAATTCTACTACTATTTTACAGTCTGCGAATCCTTATCTATTTGATTTAGGGTTGGATAGAATGGACACGTATTTTACCGGCGGAGCTCTTCAATTTAATGCGGCGGCGCCTTATTCATTACCACATAACCGGATGATTATCCCTACAACTGATATCACTGTTACGACTGCTAACGGAAACTTTATTTCAAACGGAAACCCGATAAAATCTAAGATGTTTTCTTTGGTCGGATCTGCTACTGCAGGTACGCGCATTGTAGATATTTCCGGTTCGCTTATTGAAGCACAAGATTTTCGTATTACGGGAACCCGCGCCAATGAATATGTTGTTAACAACAACACTGTTGTTTCTCTTTGGGGTACAGTCAATCAGCGTATTCAAGCGAACTTGTTGGCTTCTGTTATGCTGCCTAAAATAACTTATTCCGAAATCCCTACGCTTTTAACCGTTGTAATGACTACCAATGGACTTTCGGTAGATACGTTGATTACGGGAGCTAAAGGAATGTATCTCGCTTATAATGGAAGTGCTCTAAACGCTCTTAGGGCTAACAATTGGTATATTAACAATTTTTGCGACATCTACTCAGTGTCTGAAAGTCCTTATATTAACGTAGGGCGACTTACAGGCCCTCCGCCGGTATTTACTTGCGAAGGAATCAGCCGAATGCACTCTACCAACGGGAATATTTATTTTAACCGGATAGCACCCGGTACGCCTCCGCAAGAATTACGCAACCTCTATTTTCAGAGGGTGGTATTTAGCGGGCCGACTTTTCCTGCATTTACTTCTCCGGAAAACTATAATATTGGTCTGAACTCCGGATCTATCCAATGGACATCTCCTCCCGATCCTGAACAATCCAGAGACTTTTATTGGATTGGTGATAACGGCAGTTGGTTCGATAAAACCAAGTGGTCATTTACTTCAGGCGGAGAACCGGCAAACTGTATCCCTACATTTTTAGACCATGCTATTTTTGATCAAAATTCATTTTCCGGAATAAATCAAGAAGTAGTAATCGATACGATTCCGGCAGGCATTCGTCATATTACTTGGAGCGATCCCGAAAAGAGAGGACAGTTCATTGTTAATAACCATTTAGAAATTTATGGATCCATCGATTTTACAGGTTGTCGTTATGCTTATAATCCGCAAAATGTTAAAGTTATTTTCCGGGCAACGGGTAATGAAACAATCACTTCAGGCGGATTTATCTATAATTTTGAACGTATAGAATTCCATCATTCGGGAACCTATACACTTCAAGATAATTTTATACTTTCACAACCTATGGTGTGTGGCTCTAATACTCATGGATTTTACCATTATTCGGGAAGTTTAGTTTCCGGTGGACATAATATTACGACCTCCTTCTTTAATTCTACTTCACTGTATGGAGCAAGATCTATAGATTTTTCTAACTCTACAATTAGAATACTAACTAATAATACAGGAACTCCGGTTCATCGCGCTCAACATTGTGGTACTAGCCTCAATACTCTCAGTGAGGTTACTAATGGTAATGATTGGCAGTTAAATCTTAATAACTTAACAAATTGCAACTTAGATGGATCCAAAATTATTGCTTTTAATGTTACTACTACCGGTACAGCAGGGCAATCTGTGGATTATTATGATGTAGATTTATACTATGCTATTAATCAAATGGCAGGTTTGATTGTAAGTTATAATGATATTTATGCGCTTGCAAGAGGAGGAAATAGTGCCCTCAGCCAAGCATATTTTTCATTCGGATTCACTGCGCGTAATATTGTATTGGAAGCTTATAGGACTTACACTTTTGATCAGACGGACATATTACCTAATGAATATATTTTCACGGGAACTTTTACTACCACAGCTCAACCAATGACCGGTTGTAGAACCTCATTCCCTACCAGAACCGTTATACAAGGAAGTACTATTACAACTCCTATTCCTCCTCCGTCCAGGATTAGTGTACTCAATCCTCCTTTTGAATTGCTCCGTGCTGCCATCTATCGTATTGACTGTCGCGGCGGACAAATTATGAAAGTATTTGACGGATTGGATAATGGACAAAATATTGCTGTGGATATTGAATTTATTCCTTTGGAAGAGCGTCCCGGCCGCTTGGATTTCTACTGGGTAGGCGGCACCGGTAATTGGAGTGACTGGAATCGCTGGTCTATTGGTGAGTCAGGAGTAAGCCCTACTCTTACTAATCCATGTAACTATATTCCTTCTCAAAACGATAATGTAATTTTTGATGTTAACTCATTTACAGCAAACAATCAGGATGTGATTTTAGATCTCACTACTGTAGATTGTTTCAATATGATTTGGACACCCGAAGCAGGTGCACGTAATCCACGAATTTTCACTCCCAATAATTCTACTACCCGTAATATAGACATTTACGGCTCATTAGAATTGGTTCAAGGAATAAGAGCTATTCAACACGCATGGAGTTCCAATTCTAGTATTATTTTTAATATGAGAGGAGCAAGCCAAGTAGAAGGCGTACAAACCATTCGTTTTAATGGAATTACTGCTAATCCTATGCCGGCTCAGATCAATTTTACCGGAGGCGGACGATATGATGTATTGGATACTTGCGGAGTTGTTATAGCATGGAATATAGTAAATGTAAACAACGGCAGTTCACTCTATCTGCGAAGAGGCTTAAGGATGTCAAACTTAGATATAGCCGGCACCTCATCTTTATATGCCGGTGGAAAAAATATAACATGTACGGGATATTTCAATGTAGCTTCCGGTACACAGTTGCGAACCATAGATGTTTCTAACTCTACCGTAACCGCAAACTCTCTTTCATGGAGTTTAGGTGCTTCAAATACAGCAAATATTTCAAATGCCACCCTTAATTTGGCTACCGGTTCATCCTTTACGTTTAATGGTGATTTGATTACATGGAATGCTGTAAATAGTACAATTACAGTAAACGGAAACTTAGGTTTAGCAAACACCGGTTCAAGAAGATATGAGTTTAATAACATTATCATGTTGGGAACTACCGTATTGAATACGGGAACCTTGGGTAGCGGAACCAATACAGGACCATTTAAGTTTCATACTGTGGAATTCCTCAATATGCATACGCTTATAACCAATGCCAATTCGCGCTATACATTCGATACTTTAAAATATACATTCGGTTCTACCAATAGAATTGCTGCGAATAAGACATTAGATATTAATGATGCACTTATTGCCTATGGTACTCCTTGCGGTTTTATCTATATTTATTCTACGGATGAAACAGAAGGCGGCAATTGGGCTTACATCAATTCCGTATATTGTAACCCGATAAATATTTACTTTGGCGGTGTCAAAAATGTAGATCCGATATTAACAGGAGGCTGTTCTCCAAACGATTACTTCCTCCTCGGGCTTGAACGAGAGCAACAGATTCGAAAACAGAATTGGAACTTTATGGACTTTGGCGCCAGATTGGCCGAGTTATTGGGAAGAGATACGGTGGTTGACTGTAGAACAACATTGCCTTTTATACAAACCACCGAAGGTTTTGGTATAGCAAGAGACTACACTTGGTACTATCGTCCCACTAGAACCACTCCTTGGATTACTTTACCTGACAAAACTCCAACTTTGGAGATATGGTATGAAGGCCAATACGCATTGCGTGCATATTACGGAGACGACTGTTTCTTGGGCGATACACTTAAAGTGAGACGTTTTATAACATTCGATCAATATCTGCCGGAGCCGGAGATTACAACTTACCCCGAAACTACACACTTAACCTGTACAAATCATACCATTACTTTAACGGCTAATATTGCGGAAGACCCATTAGAGCAACTCAACAGTTATGAGTGGAAAAACAGTGCAGGTGTCTCTGTAGGCTACAGACAATCCTACCTTGCTACGGTGCCGGATACATATTGGGTAATCGTAACACGTAACCGTAATTATTGTGTGGATTCTACATCAATTACGCTCACCGTGGATCAAACTTACCCCATAGCCGAGATTATCCACCTGATGCCGGGTGCGCCTAACATGCTCACTTGTGATCTCACGGAGATTGAGGTAGAAGTAATAAACAAAAATCCCGAACAAGCGGGCAGCGAAAGCTATTTTTGGACTGCCGGTTTGGGTAATGCGAGCACAGCAACCATTACTGCCCCGGGTATTTATTTTGCTACGATCACTTATCCCAATGGCTGTGCGAGCACCGATCATATTATTATAAGACCGGAAAGTAAAGTAGCCATTGCTTCAATTTTTGTAGACCGACATCCTACATGTGCCGTGGGTAATGATGGGGCTATCCGTATCTATGTACATGGCGGAAGTGGAAACGGCTATGAGTATGATATAAACAATAGCGGAAACTTCATGGATTATGACGCATTGACCAATGGCGTAATTACCGGCTTAACTGCCGGAAGCTACCGAATCCAGATAAGGGATAAAAACACTAACTTACAGTGTTACATTGCCGAAAGTAATGAAATAGTCTTGCGTAACACCGATAGCGACTTGTCGGTACAAATTGCCTCAACTTCCGCTTCCAGCTGCGATGCTTCCGATGGAATGATACTACTTGTTGCATCCGGCGGGACACCTCCTTATCGATATGCAATGCGCCAAGGCGATGGGACACCTATAAATAAACCTATTATAGGTGGAATGATTGAAGGTTTGCATCCGGGCATATACATAATAGATGTAACAGATTCCGGTACACCCAATTGTACGGCAACCAGCGGTGAAGTACGTGTTACATACGATGGAAGTGATTTTATGCTGATTATGGATACCATCATACCTACCGAATGCGGAGCATGCGATGGTTCGGCTATTGTTACCATCACCGGTAGCAATTCATTCTCCTATCAGCATAACAGTACACCTGCTGTTGGACCTTTTATTGGAAGTTACAGCACCCAACTGTTCGACTTGTGTGCAGGAGTACATACCTTGCGTATATTCGGAGACTGTGGGGAAATAGAAGAAAGCTTTATTATAACAAATGGTGAAAATGGACTGTCAGTTACAGCACGAAAGGGGAATATTACACAATATTGTATCCTTAATATTCCCGGATATATTACCCTGAATGTAAAAAACGGTACAGCGCCTTACAGCTACTCTATGGATCATGGCCTTACCTGGAGTGAGTTTGATAACCCGACCGCATCATATGACTCCATAGTAATCATATACGAAGGGGTATATCAAATCATGGTAAAAGATGCCCTCGACTGTACTTACGAGATAAATACCATTAGGATTAATAGAGATGTAGTTCCCCCTGTGATTGCCGGTACCATTTATATTGTGGAAGAACCTCATTGTGAAGATGGCTTAACCGGTTCTATCCAATTCTATGCCACGGGCGGCAGCGGCCAATATGAATATGATGTATACCGCAACATGAATCCTATACCTTTCATGTCAGGGATACCTTATACCACCGGTTTAATTACCGGCTTGCCTCCGGGTAGTTATAGAATTGAAGTAAAAGATCATGACCCGTATTGTAATACGGCACGAACTCCGGAAATCATCCTGCGCGACAGCCTCTATGCCTTAAACGTAGTGGTAGCGATTACTCCTTCTGATGATTGTAATTCAGTTATCGGAAACGGAGTTTTGGATATCACGGTGTATGGAGCACCGGGACCTTATAACTATACACTGAATGGAGTTCCGCAACCGGGACTTACCGGAGATCAAGTTCAAATTACCAATTTGCCGGTAGGCATATATGTGGTGGAAGTAGATAATGGCGCCGGTTGTTTGGCAACCAGTGGAGAACAACACGTTACTTCAGAAGAGTTTAATCTTGAAGTGGAAGTTAATCCGATCTTTAATACTTACTGTGGTGTTGAATCAGGCGCTGTAAGATTTATTGTAGGAGGTAGTGGACCTTATAATTACCAATTAAATAGCATGCCCATACCTATTGCTTCACGCTTTGCTCCCGATACGGTTATATTATTTAACTTACAAGCAGGAGAGCATGTACTGAGAATATATACGGATTGCGGCGACTTAGCTGAAAGATTTACAGTTACCAATGCCATAGACAGCTTCTCATTTACAACAGTTGTAACAAATGAAAATATAGCTTGTGGTCATGTAACCCACGGTAAGATTTTGTTAACTGCAGTAAAAGGTTCGGCTCCTTATGAATATCGTATTGATTTTGGTGAATGGATACCTTTCTCCGGCAATACGGTAGAGGTTTCCAATTTGCCTCAAGGATATTATCATATTGAAATGCAGGATAACTCAGGATGTACCTACAGTAAAAATTTGATAGAGATCATCAGAGAAGAAGCAGTACCTATAACTATTGGTTCAATCTTCTCAGCCACAGATCCTACCTGTACAACTCCCGGAACGGTTCAAGTGTATGCAACCGGCGGTAGTGGTACCTATATTTACAGTGTTAACGGTGCAACGTCTCAGGCATATCCCGGTGGCTTAATTACCGGTTTAACTGCCGGCAGCTACCGCATCGAAGTGCTTGATGCGGCAGGTCCCGAATGCTATCCGGCAATGAGCGGCGAAATAATGCTACGCAACAGTATAAGCAATTTGTCGGTAGATGTACAAGTTACAGATGCACCGAATTGTGGTTCATCCGGAACGTTATATATAACTGTTCAAGGTGGCACAACCGGTTTCACATGTACACTGAGAACACCGGGAAGTACTGCTACTACAAGCATACCTCTTACCGGCGGTCAAGCTACGATAACCCGACCCGTAGGCGTATATATCATTGATGTAACCGATGCAAGCGGTTGTATAGCAAGCAGCGGTGAAGTGCGTATTAACTCGGAAACTCCAAGCTTCACGGTAGCAGGTCCTACAGTTAATATGAATGCCGATTGTGGTGCTCCTATAGGTATAGCAACTTTTGCGGTAACCGGCAGTACTTCGTACTACTATCAATTGAACAGTACACAAATAGAAGGACCTTACAACGACAATACTCCGATTCAATTAAGAGATTTAAGAGCAGGGTCACATATTTTACGCATATTTGATAATTGTGGAGAAGCAGTTGAACCATTTGTTGTTCCGAATAACTCAAACAACTTCTTAGCGACTGCGAAAGTAGTTCCTGAATTAGTTTCTTGTGAGAGAAGAGTAATATTCGGTGAAATTATTTTAACTGCACAAAATGGAACAGCGCCCTATCAATATCGCATAGATGGCGGTGTATGGCGTAACTTTACGGACTCTACGGTAGTTATCGGAAACCTAACCGAAGGTATCTATTATATTGAAGTAAAAGATGCCGGAGGATGTACTTTCGATATAAATGGCGTAAGGCTTATAAGAGAAGATGCTCCGCCATTGGTTATCGGTACGGTTTTTGCGGCTACACAGCCAAGTTGTTATAATCCCACAGGTTCTATTCAAATTTATGTTACCGGAGCCACAGGTGCGTATGAATACAGCTACAGCAGAAATGGTGGTCCATTCCAAAAAGCTTCGAGTAGTTTAATTACCGGCTTAAGTGCAGGCAGCTACAGAATTGCGGTAACCGATACAAACGGCAGAAGTTGTGCCAATGCGCTAAGTAGCGAGATTATGTTGTATAACTTAGGCAGCGATCTAACATTATCCGTAGATGTAGTAAATTCACTAACTTGTAGCCAAACATTCGGTAATGGTATGTTATTGTTACATCCGAGCGGAGGCTCAACTCCGGGCAACTATATATATAGATTGAACGGTCAGCTTGTAGAAGTTATCAATGATACTATCAGCAGGTTACCGGTAGGCGTATATGTAGTAGAAATCATGGATGGCAGCGACTGTAAAGTATCCAGCGAAGAGGTTCGCATTACTTCAGGTGCTTCTCCTTTGGCAATTACGGATCCTATAGTTATACAGGAGCCTTTCTGCGGATTTAGTACAGGTCAAGTGAGCTTTATCGTAAACGGCAACACCCCATACTACTACCAGTTGAACAGTATGGATGTTGTTGAAATGAATACAACGGGCACAATTGTACTAACCGGCTTACCGGCAGGTGTGCATAAACTACGTGTATTTGATCATTGTAAGGAAATAGAGAAATTCTTCCCTATTCTCAATGCAAATAGTGGCTTAACTTTTGAAGTAGCAGTAACCTCTGTAGGGGTATCCTGCGAAAGAAATTTAGTGCCGGGTGCAATTACTTTAACTGTGTATGGTGGTGAAGCTCCTTACCAATACCGTATCGACGGAGGTGCATGGATAGACTTTACTGCAGGCATTATAGCGCAAATTGATAGCCTGAATGAAGGTGTTTATCATATTGAGGTAAAAGATGCGGAAGAATGTATCTTTGAGATGAACTCAGTAAGAATCATCAGAGAAGAGATGCGTCCATTGGCTATAGGTACGGTTTACACTGCTGTTGAGCCTACTTGTTCAACAACAGGTTCCATTCAAATATATGCTTCCGGTGGTAGCGGCGTTTATGAATACAGCGTAAACGGCGCAGGCTTCGTATCATATTCAGGGGGTTTGATTGACGGTTTAAACGCAGGCTTCTATCATATCGTTGTACGCGATACCAACAATAGAACATGTCCTACGGCAGAAGTAGAATTTATATTAGAAAACGGCAATAATGATTTAACGATTCTGGTGTCTCCGGTTCCTGCGGAAGATTGTATTTCTAACACCGGTGCGTTATCTGTAATTGCAACCGGTGGAATTCCTCCGTATGAGTATAGCTTCGACAACGGTATTACCTGGACTTTACTGCCGGCTAACGGTGTCATATCCGCTTTACCGGTAGGAGAGTATACCGTAACAGTAAGAGATACGATTAACCGGGCTTGTACTACAAGTGCCGGAGCCCACATTACATCCGAAGAGTCAACATTGGATATTGAAGACTTTATGGTAGTCTCTCATCCGATTTGCGAATCGCCCATTGGTGCGATATCTTTCAGGGTAACCGGCATGAACAATTCTACATATACCTACCAGTTGAATAACATGAATAAAGTAACAGTGAGTGGTAGCCATTTGGTTACGATAACAGGTATACCTGCCGGCGAACATATCCTTCATATAAGTGATATATGTGGTTCAATTACCGTGCCCATTACGCTTGCCAACAGCAACAGCGCTTTATCATTTGTGCCAACGGTAGAGCATGCTTTGGCGCATTGTGACAACATCACGGTTATTCCGGGTCAAATTATTCTGACCGTACACGAAGGTCAACCTCCTTATGCATACCGCTATAACAGCGGTGCATGGATACCGTTTGCAGACCATAATACCAATAAGGATACAATTCCTAATTTGAACCAAGGAGTATATTTGCTTGAAGTAATGGATGCCAACGGCTGTACTTACGCAATCAATAAAGTAGATCTTATTAAAGAAGTAATCCCTTCCATATCTATTGGAACGGTATATACGACAACTGAGCCCAACTGTGATGATAATGGTTCTATCCAAATATATGCAACCGGCGGTAGCGGCGTATATGAATATAGTATCAATGGTGCAGACTATGTAAGATACCCCGGTGGTTTAATCACCGGCTTAACTGCCGGCCACTACCATATCATGGTACGTGATACAAATTATCGTACATGTGATCCGGCAGAAATAGAGTTTGAACTTGAAAATAGGAAGGGAGCTTTGAGCATTACGGCAGTGCCGGCTAAAGCAGAAGACTGCATTTCTAATACAGGTGCGATATCGGTATTGGTAACCGGTGGGACGACTCCGTATTTCTACAGGCTCAACGATGAGGTTACCTGGGTAGCGCTTCCAACGAACAATGTCATATCTGATCTATCTACAGGCGAGTACTTCATTGAAGTAAGAGATTCTGAGTCATCATTCTGTACAACAAATACCAAAGTGCATATTACCTCAGAAGAATCAACATTGAATATTGAAGAGTTTAGGATTATTTCTTACTCGGCTTGCGAAGCAAATATTGGAATGATTGCTTTCAAAGTAACCGGCATGAACAATGCTACATATACTTATCAGGTAAATAATATGAACAAAGTAGAAATGACGGTTGATGATGTAGAGATTATCATAGAAGGTTTGGCAGCAGGTGAACACATCCTCTATATAAGTGACACTTGTGGAACAATAGTTAAGCCATTTACTATCAGTAATCTTAACAGCAATCTGTCGTTTACTCCCGAAGTAGAACACGTTAAAGTACAATGTGATGGAATCACCGTTACTCCGGCTTCAATCATCATGACGGTACACGGCGGTGTAGCTCCTTATTCCTACCGCTACAACAGTGGTGCGTGGCTTCCGTTTGCAGATTATAATACTAACCGGGATACTATTACGGGCTTAAACCAAGGTGATTATTTGGTTGAAGTGATGGACGCTAATGGTTGTACTTACGCAATTAATCGGGTAAAAATTATTCGTGAGGAATCCGCTTCTATTTCTATCGGAACGGTTTACGCAGCTAACAATCCTGATTGTGATTATAATGGTTCTATCCAGGTGTTTGCAACGGGGGGCAGTGGCGTTTATGAGTTCAGTGTAAACGGTGCACCTTACCATCTATATACGGATGGTTTAATCACCGGCTTACCGGCAGGACACTATCATATTTCGGTACTTGATACCAATGACAGATATTGTTTGCCGGCAGAAGTAGAATTTGAATTGAAAAATATTGGCAGCGCTCTGTCGTTAGCAGTTTTCCCAATTCAGGCGAATACTTGTACTTCAGCAGATGGCAAATTATCGATATTGGTAACAGGCGGTGTTTTTCCATATTACTACAGTTTTAATGGCGGAACTACTTGGACGTTGCTTCCGGCTAACGGTTTGATTGAAAACTTGGCAACCGGTGAGTATATTGTTGATGTACGCGACAGCTACACAACGCCTTGTACAGCCGGTATGAAAGTACACATTACCTCAAACGAATCTACTTTAGATATTATTGATTTTGCAGTTATTTTCCAAGCTACTTGTCAGTTGCCTATAGGTGCAATCACCTTCAAGGTAACAGGCATGAACAACAGTGTTTACAGTTATCAGTTGAATAACATGAACAAAGTTGAAATGAGTGTTGGAGATGTTGCCATAACGTTAACCGGCTTGTCTGCAGGCGAACACACGCTTTATGTAAGTGACAGTTGCGGCAGTATAAGTCATACTTTTGAAATTCCCAATGCCAACAGCAACCTGTTGTTTGTACCTACAGTGTCTCATGTTTATGAGGATTGTTTCGGTACTCCTGTCTTGGGTCAAATTATTTTGAATGTAACCGGTGGCGTTAAACCTTATTCTTATCGTTTTAACAGTGGCGACTGGATTGCATTTGAGACATACAATACGGATACGGACACAATTAGAGGTTTGAATGAAGGAATTTATTTGATCGAAGTAAAAGATGCCAACGAGTGTGTTTATGCAATTAATAGAATAGAGCTTAGAAAAGATGTAGCTATGCCCGTATCTATCGGTACGGTACATGTTGTTGATGAACCTTCATGTGGAAACAGCTTAGGTTCGCTTTACTTCTATGTAAGCGGCGGCAGCGGCAATTACCTGTACACGGTAAGCGGAGATCATACTGTTTATGATTATAGCCAAACCAACGGTTTAATAAGCGGCTTGCCTTCGGGCACCTACAAAATTGAGGTATGGGATGAAATGCATCCGGATTGCGGCAGTGCAATAAGCGGCGATGTGGTACTGTATAACAGCAATAGCAACATGTTGGTAAGCGTAATGCCGTTTGATGCCGTAGGAACCTGCAACACTGCTAACGGTAGCTTGCTGGTATCTGTAAGTGGCGGCAGCGGCAACTATACCTATAGGGTAAACGGTGTGCTTAGACCTGCTGTCAACGGTAGAATTACCGGCTTGTTGCCCGGCTTGTATATAGTGGAAGTAACCGACAATATTACCCAATGTATGGCAAGTAGTCAACAAGTACGCATTAGCGCAGAAAATGCTCCTGCATTGAACCTTACGGTGGAAAATGCCATAAATACTTTCTGTGGCCTAAACATAGGCGTAATCCGCTTTATTGTTGAGGGTGAAGTACCTTACTACTATCAATTAAATAGTACTCTTGTAATAGAAGTAACGCAACCCAAAGATACGATTACATTTGCCGGATTAAATGCAGGTGTTCATATTTTACGCTTGTTTGACCATTGTAGTGAAGTATCGGATACCATTACAATCAGCAACGGTACAAGCGGTTTATCGTTCACGGCTACTCCGGAAAATGCAAAGGTATATTGTGATACTGTTATACCCGGAAAAATCTCAATAGCCGTAAACAATGGTTCTCCGTCATACAGCTACCGTATTGACAGCAGTGGATGGAAAGCATTCAGCGGTACAGACACTGTTGTTGAAGTGCCTGATGGAGCCTACCTTGTAGAAGTGAAAGATAATGCCGGATGTAGTTACGAAGTGAACCATGTGAAGGTGGGTAGAGAAATCTCTCAACCGCTCGCCCTTGGTACGGTACAAGTTCTGACCAATCCGTCTTGTTCATTGGCCAGCAGTGGTTCAATTCAATTCTATGTAAATGGTGGTAGCGGTGATTATCTCTACACAGTAAGCGGTGATGTTACTGTTTATGACTATGGTGTAACCGGTGGATTAATAGGTAATCTAAACGCGGGTACTTACAAAATTACTGTGTGGGATAAGAATCATGCTGACTGTCCTGCTGTAACCAGTAATGCTGTAGTACTACACACGAGCGATGTTACCATGGTAGTTATTGTAGATCCTGTTGATGCAGACAATTGTACGGATAATACCGGCGAATTGTTAGTAATGGTATTGGGTGGTAGCGGCAGCTATACTTACACCTTTGCCGATGGCTCGGCTGCCAATGTGGCAAATGGTGCAATCAGCGGCTTGAATGCCGGTTTATACATAATAAATGTAAAGGACAATAATACTAATTGTTTGGCAAGCAGCGAAGAAGTGCGTATTAACGCCAAAACCGGTTTTAACCTGAACTTATCGGTAAAAGATACCGTTCATACAAGCTGTGGCTCTACCACCGGCGCCATCATCTTTACCGTATCCGGTACGCCTTCCTATTACTATCAATTGAACAGCACTCCGGTAGTAGAAGTAACCCGCGCCAATGATACGGTTGTGTTGATGGGCTTAAATGCAGGCGAGCATATCTTACGCTTGTTCAACAACTGTGGTGAAATCACCGATACGATCAGGATCACCAACGGTACGGACGGTTTATCATTCACAGCCGTTGCGCAAGATGTGATCGTACGTTGCGACACTACCATTCCCGGAAAGATTGCCATAGAGGTAAATGGAGGCAATGAGCCCTACAGCTACAGAATTAACGGTAGCCAGCCGTGGACAGAATTCAGCGGCAATACTATTGTTATTGACGTAAGAGAAGGTCTCTATCTTGTAGAAGTGAAAGACCGCGACAGCTGTATGTATGCAGTTAATGGCGTTGGCGTTCTCAGAGAAGATGAATGTATCCCAAGAACGGTTACCTTGGATTTAAAACTCTTCTTACAGGGTCCTACACGAATTGGCGCTTACACGTTCAAGGGTGTGCCCCAATTCGGCACTCACATGCCCAACCGTATTCAAGTGCCTCAATATCCGTGGTATACCGAACTGAAACTGCCCATTGACAATCCTTACGGTGTTTCCGGAAGCTATCCTGAAATTAATAGCGTAACCGGTCCTGCCTATGAAGTTGTAGATTGGGTTTTGGTTGAAATTTGGACTAATCTTAACCCTCTTACCTATACGTATGATTTCTTGGAGAGCCGTGCTCTTTTATTGCGTGTTGACGGTAGTGTTGTAGATGTCAATGGTGAACTTCCTGAGTTTAATGCCAGTTCGAGCAACGTACACATCGTTGTCAAACATCGCAACCACATGGCGGTGATGAGCAGCGCTAACTTGGTTTTCCGCACCGATACCGTTGAGTACGATTTTTCTACGGGAATCAATAAAGCGTATAGCTTGCCTTTACCCACCCTTCCCGATCAGATGATTATGAAAAACGGTGTCGCCACCTTAATTGCAGGAGATCTTAACATGGATTATGTGATTAATGCAACCGACGTTAATATTTTTAATAATACCTTCTATTTTGTAAGTGGATTATGGAGGTATGTTGTAACCGATATTAATTTGGATGGCGTGATTGATGCTGCCGACTCTTCTTTAATCATGGATAACTTCTACCTGCGCAGCTCATATTCGGTACTGAGGTTCTGTACCAGAAATAACTAAAAAAGAAAAATTGTAACTAAAAAAGAACGAGGCTGTTTTAAAAATAAAGACAGCCTCGTTTTCCTTTAAAGAACCAACTCCAAATTTTTACAAAAAAAGCAATTTGCCGATGGTATTAAATAAAATATATTTTTGCAGTTGCGATTGTTATATTGTATTGAAGTATAATATGCAATTGTAAATGAATGAATGAATGAACCTTTATGGAAGCATTACGTGTTATAAGTAACACCATTTCTATTGTTAATAGACTTGCTCTAAGATATTTAGAGATTTTAGTCGTATATGTAATCGCACGCGTGCGATTATTGCATACATACAATAACAATAATGAGATAAGCACACGTGCATACAATACGTGCGGAAATAATTTCTTTTTTTTATCTATTTTACCTTTACATTTGCCGTCTCTGCATATATATTTACAGAACAGCAAGCTCTTACTTTATGAAAGAAAACAATTTTCATCTCCCACCTCTCACTTTACTTCAATCGATTATAAATTAATATAACCCCATATATGAAAAAAATCTACACATTCAAAAAACATTTTGATTCAGATACATCTCAAAGATGTGCTATCTTGTTATGGAGTGTTGATAACATACCGGGATTCGGTATTGCGGTTTTGTACCAGGGGTAACAATTAATACGAGATAACATGCAAATATCAAATAATAATTAAATATAGTAAAAAATGAAAAGTATCAGAATCAAACAAACGCTCATTTTAGCAATACTGTTGCTATTTGGCTTTAGTGCATTTTCACAACCTACTCCAGCATTTCCCGATAGGGTAGATGTCCGAATTATTAATTTTACCCTCAAGCCATCTTGTAGTCCGACTATTCCGGATAGCGTCAGTTTTGATGTACAATTTCGGGCAGGTGCTAGTTATCCTAATAACTTCCATTTAGGTAGCTTTGACATCGCGATAGACTTCTATATGGAACCGGGCGTTAACTTAGATTTTGATTTGTATGATGGTTCATATGGAGCAGGAGCAATACGGTGGACAGGTGCGTGGGGTGGTATAGCGGGAGGTCCCAGAACGAAAACTGGTTATCCGCCTGCCCCGTGGGGCAGATACGAGGCAATACAGCTCTCGGGATCCAGACCTAGTGTAATACCATCGCCATATACTGTAGAATATCAAACGATTGCAAGTATTACAATGCCTATTAAACTTAGTAGTACTGCAGCACCTACAGCACTTTCTTACGTAAGGGTCAGAAAATATGCCGAAATGGTAGGTACTGCCCCTATTCCACCAAGTCCTGATATGTCTTCTTTTTGGATGGGTATTGGCGACATAAGTTCTTCCCTCCTTGCTTTTGAGACTCACGATTTAGTGACCAACTTTGAATGTTTAAAGCCGGGTATTAATATGCCAAACATTACTGACAAATGTGTAGGGGAAACCATTAATCTTGTAGATAGTGCAAAAATGGCATGTCCTATAGGAGGCGTTAATTTTACTTTTTGGAGAAACTATGACCCAGCAACGCCTCCTTATTTAACAAACCAAATAACGGGACCATATACTGTAACAGTAACAGAAACGCTCTTTGTTAGAGGAAGTTTCGAAACAGGTTTAAACGTAGACATGGCTTGCGACAGTATTGTTTCTTTCACGGTAGTGCCCAAACCGGGTTTACTGCCTCCAACAATTAATACTCCTCAGGAGTTTTGTCAATACGCCACAGTAGGAGACTTGAACGCCAATGGTGCCAATGTACGCTGGTATGCTTCACCGACTGCTCCCACTCCGTTGCCTTCCACAACATCTCTTGTTCACGGTGCTATCTATTATGTGGCACAAGTAGCTGATGACGGGTGCGAGAGCCCTAGAAGTGCGATGATGGTGCTGATTGTTCCTGAAGATCAACTTTCCGCTCCTGTAATTGCCGATCAGACTTTATGTACCGATGCAACGGTAGCCGATATTTTGACTGACGGTAGCAGCGGTATTGTATTTTTTGACGCTTTAAACAATGAACTTTCCCTGTCTACTCCGTTAGCGAATGGTACCTACAAGGCTATTTACCGCTATGGCAGTGGCTCG
>WQTS01000116.1 GCA_009786185.1 Bacteroidota bacterium | reverse complement strand
ACTTTGGCAATGTTTTTAATATCTTTTATGGCGGCAGTCGTATCTACCGCTATGGTAGAAACCTCGAAAAACAGCGGATTAGTTTGCGCTACAATTTGCGAATCCATGCCAAATACCGGAATTGCCGGAAAAGCATAACTTCCCGAATCGAAAGCGGTGATGGTTATTGTTTGTTTTAAAATATAGTGATCGCTGTTAATAATCGTATCAATTTTCGAGTTGGCAATCCAATCGAAAGGCGCTTCTACTTCCTGCAATAATTCATCGCTAAGTTGTAGAATGAATACAGGTTTACCTTTTGGGGCGGTAACTTCCAAGTACACATTCAAATGATCGCCGATAAGAATGTGTGCGGAATCCAATCTTGCTTTTGCCGAATATTCTTGTGCAGATGCAAAAACGCAAAGCCAAATACTTACAATGAAGAAAATAAATCGTTTACAAAACATAACGTTAATTTATTTGCATTTCAACAACGTAATCTTTGCGGCAAAATTATTTTGTTTTGAAAAAAAAAATATTGAATTACTCTTTTTACAATTTCCTCTCCGGATAAAGCTCCTCCCACCACTCCGGCTGCTCTTTTAACCATTTAGCAAACCACGCCTGCATCGTTTTTGCCCATTTGGCGCGCCTTTTGTAATCGGTAATACCATGCTTTTCGCCTTCTACCATGATAAGCTCTACCGGTCTTCCCAATATTCTCAGCGCGTTGTACATTTGAATGCTCTCGCCCACAGGCACATTATCGTCTAAGGAGCCGTGCAATAATAATAGGGGCGTATGAATTTTATCCGCACGAAACAACGGACTTTGTCCTACATATAAATCTTTGTTATTCCAAGGATAACTGTCGGCGCTGGCAATAGAAGAGTAGCCAATGCCCCAATTTCCTTCTCCCCAATAGCTGGTGAGCGCACTAATTCCGGCGTGGCTGATGGCGGCAGCAAAAATATCGGTGAGGGTTAACAAATGCATCGTCATAAAACCACCGTAACTTGCACCGAAAGCGCCAATTTTAGTAGAATCTACAAACGGGTGGGTGCGGTAGAACAGTTTCGTGCCTTCAATGATTTCATCTGCGGTGTGTTTGCCCCAGGCGTTTACGTGCCGTGCGCTGAACTCTTGTCCAAAACCAACGGTGCCGCTCGGATTGAGCGTATAAACCACATAGCCTTGTGCCGCATACATTTGCATAGAGTAGCTAAATTCCAAATTTCTTGTGGTGGGCGTAGTGCCTGCATAATAATACACCAACATCGGATATTTTTTCCCGGGATCGAAATTGGGTGGCAAATAGTAACGACCGGTAATTAAAGCGCCATCTTCCGCAGTGAAATCGAAAGGAATCATTTTACCCAATTTTACATTTGCCAATTTATCTTTAGAAATGTCATCCAAGCAGATTAAATTGTTTTTATTGCCCAATTGTAACACATACAATCTGTCGGCATTGGAGTTGCTTTGACCGGCAAAAGCTACCACCGGCGCCAGCGTGGCCACGGAAAAAGAGCGTACTACCTCTTCAGGAGCCGTCAAAGGGGTGAATTTACCTGTTTTCGGGTCTAAAGTGTACATCGTTACCATATCTCTTTCATCTACCAAAAGGTAGATTTTTTGATCGGAAGCATTCCAAACGGCATTTTTAATAGAAGGATCGAAGTTTTTAGTTAATGGTTTTATATCTTTTGATGCAAAATCATACAAAAAGAGTTGTGTATCGTAAGCATTGGCAATTGCTTCATTTCCAATATTTAACCCGATGCCGTTAAATGCTTCCGGTGCACCAAAAATCAACAATTGTTTGCCATCCGGAGCATAAATAACGCGAGACACGTATTTTTCATCGTAAAACAATGTATCTGTTTGCAAAGTCTCTAAATTTAACCGGAAAAGATTGGTGGTAGTAAAAGGGCGTCGAGTATAATCCGTATTTGTAGTGCTAAAAATCAAATATTTGCTATCAGGACTTATATCGTTCAACCAAATATTTTGATAACCATGAGTAAGCGGCTGCATCATTCCCGTTTCCAAATTGTAAAGCGATAAGGCAGAGCGTTTTCTGAATGCATTATATCTATCACTGTTATCTAAAATGCGATTAAAAAACTCCATCTCTTTTGGGGCTTCTTCTTCAGGAAAATAAATGAGCTTTTCTTCATTAGGCGTAAATCTAAATCTGCCATCCGGAATATTCTCCGCTATTACTTTTCTTTCCATTGTAGCAGGGTTTATGAAAATCAATTCATTGCCTTTCAAACCTTTTCGCGTGAAATAAAGCTGTGAAGAAATTGGCGTCCAATTTGCATTGTCAGGTAAGCTATGGGCTAATAATTTTCCGGTTTCTGCATCAAATAATTTTGAAGAAATAGTATGAGGTGTTTCATCTCGACGTTCATTGTATTTTGCAACAATGTATTTCCCCTTAGGTGAAATAGATACACCGGAAATTGTGATGCCATTTTGTATGTGTTCGATGCCGTAGAATTGGGTGGGATCAACGGTTATTATTTGGTGGGGCGCAAAATTTTGCGCCCCTACGGTGTTTTTCGGTACAAAAAACGTTTCCAAAAAACCTGTATCTCTTCCATTATTCGCCGCCAAATATTTAATAATAACTTCGTAACGTCTCGGTTCCAATGTCAATTCAATTTTAGTTGCTTTAGCAATAGAGTCGAAAGTAGTTTTATCTTTTTTATTCTTTTCACCATCAATATACAATTCAAACATGTCTGCGGTTTTTACGGTCAAATCACCTTTCATAAATTGATCCGGAAAGAGGTAAAACTTAAAGTAATGAAACGCATAATTATCTTTTGGAGTGATAAAATTGATTTTTCCGGAATCTGCAATAAGGACGTTTGCTTTCTCAAAAACTTTGTCGAACGAAACAAAATTTTGCAAGAGATTTTTCTCTTCAAAACCTTTTCCTTTTACGTTTAAAGAATCCATGAATGCCGGCTTTTGCACAATGTTATATCCTGCGTAGATGTATTTTTCTACGTAGATGTTTTGCCCGAAAAGTGTTAAACTTACAAAAGCTAACAGAATGAGAATTAGCTGTTTTTTCATGTTTTATTTTTAAATTTTCATTAGCCTGATTTTAGACATTCGTGCAATTTCTCCAATCCACAATACCAACGAGGTGGCAACAATAATAATTATCCAATCGGAGGTTTGTAGGGGCGTTACGCTGAACATTCTGCCGCCGAAGGTAACAATTGCCCACTGCCCGAGAATAATTAACAGAGCAACCATTAAAAAGATTTTACTGCTGCTGAGCGCCATAAATGCCGATTTTTTTGCCATAAATGCTTTGGCATTAAACATATTCCAAAATTGCAACATTACGAATATAGTAAAGAACAGCGAGAGTTCATATGATGATAATCCGTTGCCGGAGCTGAAATTAAAGAAGTTGCGCCCGAAGTCGGTAATACTGAATTGCGTGAGTGAAGTAATATCCGCTTGTTTAAAATATTGTAACAAGCCGAATAAAAGAATAACAAATACAAGCCCAACCCCTAAAATATTTTTCGCCATTTTTTTTGTAATAATATGGTCGGTAACTTTGCGGGGTTTGTCACACATTACCTTTTCGTTGGGTGGCAACGAAGCCAACGCCAGCGCGGCAAAGGTATCCATAATGAGATTTACCCATAAAATTTGTGTAACCGTTAGCGGCGTTTCTGTGCCAAGAAACGCGCCTATCAATACAATTAAACAGGCGACCACGTTGATAGTTAATTGAAATACAATAAACCGCTGAATGTTTTGATACAGAGAACGTCCCCACGTTACTGCCCTCGAAATACTGCTAAACGAATCGTCAAGGATCGTAATATCGCTGGCTTCTTTGGCTACGGAAGTTCCGTCGCCCATTGAAAGCCCTACTTGAGCTGCTTTCAATGCCGGTGCATCGTTGGTGCCATCGCCGGTTACCGCTACAACCTGATTTTTGCTTTGCAGAAGTTGCACTAACCGCTGTTTGTCCATTGGACGCGCACGTGACATTATTTTCAAACTTAAAATTCTGTCTAACAAAGATTCATCGCTCATTGCTGCAAATTCTGCTCCGGTAACATGATGAGTTTCCGGTTCGTTGTCCAACCATAAACCAATTTGGCGTCCAATCTCTTTTGCTGTTGCCGGCGTGTCACCTGTAATAATCTTCACATCAATACCGGCATTCAGACACGTTCTTATGGCTTCGGGAACATCTTCGCGAACGGGGTCGGAAATAGCAACAAATCCCAAAAAGCTCAGCGCTACATCATTCAGCCTTTCATCCTTAATATAACACTCATCATCTTCAATAATTTGATAGGCAAAACCTAATGTTCGCATTGCTTTATTCTGGTATCCAAGCAACTGATTGAGAATTTTGTCTTTCTCTACCGGTGTTTTTTTACACATATCAAGAATGATTTCCGGCGCCCCTTTCACATACAATATCTTTTTTCGGAGTAAAGGCGATTGCACTATCGTTGCCATATACTTACGCTCTGTTGAAAAAGGAAGTTGTTCAACTACTTCCGCATCTTCACGTAAAGGCAAGTAATTTATATTATTCTCATGCAACCAAAGCAACAAAGCGCCTTCACTTGGATTTCCCAGCGGTTTGATGTTATTCTTGTCGGAGAAATCAAGGAATGCCGTAGAATTAACGGCAATACCTTCATATATGATATCCGAATAGTGATTTTTATTATCAATAGAATCATTATAATCATAAAAATCATAGTTCGAGACTTTCATCTTGTTTTGCGTCAATGTACCTGTTTTGTCGGTACAAATGATGGTTGCGGCGCCCATGGTTTCGCAGGCGTGCATTTTGCGCACAAGATTATTGGTGGCTAACATGCGTTTCATGCTTAGCGCTAAGCTGAGTGTTACACTCATGGGCAGCCCCTCCGGCACGGAAACCACGATGAGTGTAACGGCTATCATAACGGTATTGAGGGCATAACTGCCGAAAGTTACCCAATTGTCTATATAAAATCCGCCTGCTGCCACAAAATAGCTGATCAAACGCCCCAATATAATGAGAACGGCGATGCTGTAACTTGCTTTGGTAATTAAACCGGCAAGTTTGGCCAATTGCTTGTTGAGTGGTGTTTTTACTTGGTTGTCAATTTGTGCGCCTATGTACACTTTGCCGTACTCGGTGGCGTCGCCCACTTTCAGTACCTGCATCATGCCGTGTCCGTCGGCAACCGTTGTGCCTCTCAGTGCGTGGTTGGATGGATAAGTCGCGTCTTTTGCGAAATCGGAAGAGTGAATTGTTTTTTTTGCAATCGGCTCGCCGGTAAGCGCCGATTCATTAATTTGTAATGAAACCGCTTCCAATAATTCGCCATCGGCAGGTACTTCTTCGCCCGCTTCCAAAATAACGATGTCGCCCACCACAACTTCTTTTTTGAAAACTTGACAGACGTTTCCGTTGCGAATTACCTTGATGAGCGTGTCATCATTGACTTGGTTTAACGCTTCAAACTTTTTGTTAGCACTCAATTCAAAAAAGAAACCCACTGCAGTAGCGAGTAGTATGGCTACCAAAATACCCGTAGGCTCAAGAAAAACACTCAATGCGGCGTGCCCTGAAAAAAACTCATAACAGGCTACACCTATTGATAAAACTAATGCTACTAACAGGATAATGATAATCGGATCTGCGAACTTCTTCAAAAATTCCTTCCATATCAATTCTTTCTTTGGAGGTGTTAAAATATTTTCGCCGTGCTGTTTGCGACTTTCAAGAACTTGCGCATCGGTTAAACCTGTGTAATGATGGTTTGTTTGCATAGTTTTATTATTACGTTACATGGTCATTTTTTTGACTATCCGGTGGCGGTTGTACTATTGTTGTTTCATCCCCTAAATAATAGTTGCCAAAAAATTCTTTAACAACTATGCGAAACAGCGAGTAAGCAGGAACGGCGATAATCATTCCGGTAACACCGCCCACGTAACCTGCTACAAGAATTACGATGAAAATTTCTACAGGATGTGCCTGAATGCTTTTTCCGAAAATAATAGGCTGTAAAACAAAGTTATCTATTCCTTTTGCAACTACAAAAATAATGACCATTTTCCAAAACAGCATAGATAGCTCAACCGTTGAAGGATCAGTAGGAAGTAGAGAAGTAAAGGAAATAATCAACCCGACACCCATCGCAATAAATGGACCTACATAAGGAATAATATCAAATAACCCTGCTAAAACACCTATCAATAAGGCATTTGGCACACCGGCAAAGTAACAAGCTATTCCAATAATGCTCCCCAAAATAACCATATCTAATAATAACCCCGAAAAATAACGCACCACTTGCACACGTGTTTGTGCTAAAATACGATCATAATTATCTCTAAATGAAATAGGAATAGCGCTACGTATCATTTTAAAGAAAATCTCTTTGTCTTTTAAAGCAAAAAAAGTAAGAAAAACAACAGAAAACACTAAAATAAATGCAGCGCCTGCAAAAGAGATAATATTCTCTACCACGCTCGATATGCTAATAGAGCCTGTAAATGATTTCATTTGCGCTAAAAGAATATCGCTAAGATGTTCATTTTGAGATAAAAAACCATGTTTATGCAAAAAACTATCAGCTTGCTGCAGCCAACTTTCTATAGCTGTGGTGTAAAGCGTGGGATCAATCGAAGAAACTATTGATAACTCATTAATAACAAATGGAATTAAGAAATAAAAACCTAAAGAAAGGACGCCTACCAGCAAAAAGAGGGTAATACCGGCAGCCACAGACGGAGAGACCGTTTTGTTTTTTAGTTTTATCTTTTGCAATAATTGCATCAACGGAGAACCCACAGCAGCAAAAATAGTGGCTAAAAATATGAAAATGATGACGTTGAAAAACTGATATCCTAAGAAAATTAAGATGCTCAGAAAAACAATAATAGTGAAAAGGTTTTTATTGTTCATTTTTTATGGGATTTAATGAATTTTGCTTTTGCTCAGTTGTGTCTTTTTCCTCCTTTTTCTTTGGCGTCCAGCTTTCTAAAAAATCTTTCCGGTTATTAAACTCATGACGGTAGGTTACGCCGACCCCTCCTCCTTGTTGAGGCCTTAAAGCGTCTTGATTTATATCATTGAAATAGAAAAGTCGGAGTATCCAATTTCTCGCTTCGTTTAATCCCATTTCGAAATTCACATCGCCTACAAAATTACTGGTAGTACTATTTTCTCCATATCCTAAATTTGTTCTGAGTCTGAATCTGTCATTAAGATTCACTTCAGCATTTACCGAATATTCTGTATAGTTAAAATCACCCTGGTTGTTAATATAATTAACCCCAATATTCACATTATTTAATTGGTTGGAAATAAAAGAAGTGAGTATTCCCGATACCATTTCAATTCCGGTACCTACAGAGGCGGCAGTCATATCCGATTCAGCATTTATAAAAGTATTCAAAAACACAAACGAGAAAAATTGACGAATCATAGTTTGCTGATTTTCAGTGTTTAATACCGAAAAAACTTGCATTTGTTCTCTATCGACTAATCTTGGGAAAGCGAACGTAAATGTTGGGGTAGGATTCATTAAATTACCGGTTAATCCTAAAAATGCCTGAACGTCTGTACGCCCGATATTACTGAGCGAACCACTTAATGAAGTTAACGAAGCCGCTCTTTGGTAAAGCGCACTCACATCTAATTGCGCTGAGGTGAGCGGGCCTGAAAATGAGATAGTGCCACCTTCTACGATAGTAAAATCTCGAGGGAAGAAATTTCTAAGCGACATGTTAAACCTTCCACTTACAATAGCTAATATTCCATCAAGATTTATATTGCCGAAATTAGAATTATAGGTTAAGTGCAGTCTGCCTGATGTTTTGCATCTTAACAATCCATCAATGGGGTCTAATTCCAATTTTACATCGGCATCTCTCGTAATATCAAACATAAAATCAAAATTCAATATGGTATTTGATTGTCGAACGCGTTCAGTAGTATTCTCCTTGTTTGCAGCGCTTTGTACAAAATAGATGCCTTGCGATGAAGATACCGTACTTGCCGAACTTAGAGGGAATGTGATGATGGAACCGGATAACGTCCTAATATTACGGCTTGTAAAATCGAGCTGCCTTGTATCGCCTCGAATGGAAACATCACCGGAAACAAAACCATCGCCAAAAAACGGGTCATCTGTTCTGCGTGGCGTGTTTAACACCATAATTCTTGGGGTGGCAATATTCAAGTCTATTCTAAAATCTTTAAACTTAGTATGATGCACAAATCCTGATAGGGTGGCTGCATTATTAAACTTATCTGTGAGGAGCACTTGATTAAAATCTATTCCTTCGCGGTTAAACAAAATTTCCTGATCTGTAATGTAATAAACGGTATTTAAAGGAGTGATGCCTAATTTTGCATTTTTAACACGCACTTTGCCGTCAAAATAAAGTGAATCACGGTTCATAATAAAATCCAAAACTCCGGAGGCTTCTCCGGAAACCACATTGCTGAACGAAGCGAGGAAAGGCGACAAAAAACCAATTCTCAAAGTGTCCATTTCGGCACGTACTCGAAGCTCTTTTTCTTTGTTGAACCATCTGCCGCTTAGCATTATAATTTTATTGGGTAAAGCTAAATAATCGTAATAGGTAAAATTTGAAAGATCAATATATAAACTATCGCTACTTGACAGGATCCCTCCGTTGAAGTGTGGTTCTCCGTCATTTAAAATCCGTGCATTCAAAAACAGATCTCCCATAAGCTCTTCATTAAAAACAAAGTTTTTTACAAAAGTTTGCCCTCTTACCCTAAAATGATCAATATTAGGAGTAATGGTGGCTGCAAGCGACATATCACCTCCGAAAGTCATACCCATTCTTGAAGTCAAACTATTTACTAACGAAATATCAAAGTTTTCTAATTGGATGTTACATTCTTTATCCGAACGTTTTGATATTTCGCCATTTACACTTATCTTTCCAACATCGGAAGCCAAAATGCAATGGTCAAACAAATATCTCTGTTCTCCAAAGCTAATAATATTATCATCTCCTACAAACTGCCACATGGATTCACGAAGAAATAGCTTGGAATCAGTTACTTTAAGAGATAAAAGATGAGGTATATCGCTAAAAAGCAACCCATCGAAAGAATTTAATCCACTAACGGAAAAGGTTGGCGGATTATGCCATGAGGTCGTAAATTTAATCTCTTTTTTATCACTACTTGTTCCTACCTCAATGCTCGAAAAAGTCAGATTGTTCCCTTTTTTTTGGTAAATGGTTATAGAATCACATTGAAGTTGTATTGCCAGCAACTGTTCTTTGTTTATTTTTCCGTTTGCTTTCAAATTGTTCACTTTTCCTATTCCGGCATAATCAACTTGAGGGAAAGAAAAGTTAAAAGAATCCTCATTTCTTGTTTTCCCCAAATGAACATAAATAGACGCGTTTCGTCCAAGATTTAACTTAGGGAAAAGTAAATCAGAAAGATTTCGTGTATAATAAGTTTGAATGTCAATATCAATAAATTGCATAGAATCGGTGCAAGATATTTTTTTCATCTCGTTATTACCAATAAACATCTCCGGCAAATGATAATGTGCTGCTTCTATAGCAGTTGTAATAAGATCTTTAAAATTATAATTTGTTTTTAAAGAAGCATTAAAAGCATTGGAATGAATTTGATACTGATGGTGAGAATTAGGTTTATTGATGGCATTAAGACGAAACCAATCTATACGTGAAGTCTTTATTCTGTTTGTTAACCTGGCGTAGTCAATGCTGACATAACCGTTAAAATTTTCAAATTGCGTTCCACTCATGACAATCGCAATAGAATCCATAGTGAACTCCAAATTAGGTGTTTGCTGCACTTTGTGAATCAATTTATCAAAGCCTTCAGCAGAAACTGAGTCTATATGATGCGGAAAATGCGAGAAAAACTCATAGAGTTTTATATCAACATGTGTTAATGACGCAGCGATTGTAGGAAGTGCATTTGCAAATTTAATATTTCCTTTCACGTTAAAGGAAGCCAAAGAATCCGTGCTTTTGGCAGCAAGACTTACTTGTTGTTGAATATAATTTCCATTAAAATTAACATCTTTTAATGAGTATCCACAAATATCAATATGGGTAATATTTCCTCGCATCCTTAATGAAATAGAGGAGAATAGATCTTTTATATTTTTTGTTTGCGCGGCGTTTCCTTCAAAAACGCTTCGTAAGCTGACTCTATTCAAATATTTAGGTTGATTTAAAATTCTTCCTAATTCCAAATTATTGCATGCAATAGTTCCTGAATAAAGAAGTGTGTTTTCTCTTGAGGTTGTGGTAATTTTCGTTTGTACTGTTCCTAAGTTGGTTTGCACAAAAAGATCAGTGTTAAATTTTGTTAAAGAGCCCCTGTAGTTTCCGCGTATTCTAGAGTAAGTTAATTTTCTTATTTCCGGTGGAAGATTTATTGTTTTACTTTTAGGAAGTTTAAATTGAGTCAGTTCTGAAAAATTAATATTAGCATCTTTTGCATACACATCGAAAATGCTGTTTTTGAAATCTAAGATGTTTTCGATAGCAAGATTTCCTGAGAAATACGTTTGAAACTTGTATTTAAGATAAACATCTTTGGTTTTCAGATGGTTAACGGTACCTCCCACGTGTCCTGAAAAAACAAACTGATTATCCATGCCTTTAAGTGCCGGAGCAAAATAGATAACATCCTGCATGGCGATGCTTGCACTTTTCACTTTCGTATCAAAATTAATAAGATTTACAAAATCGGAATAATCAGGGAAGTCGCTATATCGAAAAGCGAAATCTCCGGTAAATATACTGTTTGGAGTAGTGAAGTGTAAGCCGTCTAACAGCAAACCTTCACGATAGATACGAAAATTTCCGGTAAAGCTTGAAATTTCAAAACCCGTATGTTGCGATAGTGTAAGCGAATTAATTTTGCAGGAAATATCGGGACCAAAAACTAAAAAATTATCTACATCAAGCTTAATATGTTGCAATTCAAAAAAAGCATAATCTATGGTGTTGTCATCTTTGTATAGGCGTTTGTCATCATTTATAAATACAAACCGAACATCATCAAGTACGATACTTTCAAATAACAACTTAAATTTTGGCTCTTTTTTTTCTTCTTTTTTAAATCCCTCTGCCCAAATGGCAATATTTACGGCATCTTCACCTGCATATTTACGTAGCATTACCTCTCCATTATTAAGTTTTGCAAAAGATAAAGTTACTTGATTTCTGCCGGTTTTTACGAAATTGATTCTTCCTTTAAGCGTAGTAGCAAAGATCATGTTATTATAATGATGATCTTTAATCGCGAAATTTTTAGCTGTAAGCGTAAAAAACGGGGAAAGATAAATCCTATCCATAGTAATTTCCCCTCCGGTAATATTGGTAAGAAGGTTTGATACTTTTGAAATTACAAACTGTTGAATGGGAGGAACAAAAAGAAGTGTAACAATAAGCAAATTGAGAGTAATAAATACTCCAATTATCCAAAGAATAATTTTGAGAATCCCCTTCGTTATCTTTTTTAGCATACTATTACACAGATAAATATATAACCTGCAAAGAAACGCTTTTTTTTGATAATAATTTTCTGTTTCTCCCTGATTATCCTTTTTTTATTATTAAAATTTGATATTAATTTCTGCCTTTCTCGCCTGTGAGTGTTGAAATTGCCGATTGATACGATACAAACGCCCATCTTTTACAAGCTTTGCACCGGTTTGTTTGAACCAAAACGAAACTTTGTTTTCCACGCAAACGTCTCGAATTTCCATTACCCAATCGTAGTAACACGGGCGTGCTTCATTACCGGATTCACCGCCGACAACTACTTGTTCTATCCATGAACCGATATTATAAGAGCGTAAATCAATTCGCTCTAATAACGGTTCGCAGATGAGCACTTTATGTTTTATCGGAGCTGCTTCGTAAATAGGGAGACGATAATCTGTGAGCTCTTGGTTTTCAATAGTACAACAAATAGTTACATGTTCGTAGCCATCACCCCAATCATTGGGTAATGATGTTTGCAGGCGGTCAATCCGTTTGGTAATCATCAAAAATTTCAGATCGTTTCGAAGTCGTATCATTTCCCATGCTTCTGCCCGCCATGGATCGGCATCTTTTACAAAAAAATCGGAAGTAAAACAGACATAAACGAATGTTCCGGACGGTATTTTATACTCGCCGTTTCGTTTCTTTTGAATGGGTAAATCAAAGCTTTTGGTTTTTGCTACAATGCTACTGTCCACATTACGTTTTGCATCGCCACGATAGACGTAGCAATGCAAGCATCCCGCGCTAATCTTGTGACAACCATGCCATAAATTCCAGGTTTTCGATTTGTTTTCCACTACTCGGAGATTTTGGCGAAGAAAATGTTTTTTGTTTAAATAGGATGATCGAAAATATTATCTTTGCCGAAATTTCGGTGAAACTGTCTTAAAAAGAACACAGATGGCACGGATTTACACAGAAACATGATTCAATACATCGAAGCCAAAAGTATACTTTCCAAACTTAAAACCGAAGACCCGTACTTTGGCATTACCTACAGCATGAACCTTTATCGAGGTTGCCAACATGGCTGTATTTATTGCGACACCAGAAGCGAATGTTACGGAATAAACGATATTTCCAACATTTCGGTAAAGAAAAATGCCTTAGATTTACTGGTTAAAGAACTTCGTTCCAAAAAGAAAAATAGAGCTACCATTGGCACCGGCTCCATGAACGATCCTTATATGCCCATTGAAAAAGAGTTGCAAATAACTCGTAAAGCATTGAAAATCATAGCGAACAATAAATTTCCTATTCATATTATCACCAAAAGTAGTTTGCCCGAACGGGATACAGATATTTTACAAGATATTTCAAAAATTTACGCCGCTGTAAGTTTCACCATCACAACGGCAAATGATACACTTTCGCAAAAGATAGAACCTCATGCACCTCCAACTTCCGAAAGATTTAAAGCAATGAAATCGTTAGCGGAAAAAGGCATTTATACCGGCGTAACATTAATGCCGGTACTTCCATTTATTAACGATACAACGAAAAATCTTACGGCAATTATGCAGCACGCCAAAGAATCGGGCGCCTCCTATATTCTTCCCATGTTCGGGGTAACATTGCGTAAAGGTTCACGGGAATATTTTTACAACGCTTTGGATAACGACTTTACAGAATTAAAAGAAAAATACCAATCCCATTTTGGAGAACAATACGAATGTTTCAGCCCTAATTACAAAATATTAAAAGAAACGTTTCAGGAATTATGCATTAAACTGGAAATAAACTCCCGAATGAAATTTTATCAACCAAAGACAGTACAACAATTGTCAATTTTTTAGCAGGTAGAGACGCAATGCATTGCGTCTCTACCTTATCATTTTTGTTTCCGCAAATGATAATGTCTAATTCCCAGTTTCCCGCAAGCTTCGCGTAACCCTTCTTCATCATCTGAAATAATATACAATATATCTCGTGGCTCTAACTTAGTATTGCCTTTGGGAATAAAATAATGATCTCCTCGTTTAGCCACTACTACTCTTGTGTTTTCAGGAACAGGCATATCCAATAAGCAATCACCTTCCTTTAAACTCTGTTTTCTTATAACAATTTCCGACATAGCGGTTTTTGTCTCTTCTTCAGCTTCCGTATCAAATGTCGGCATAAGTTGCAACGGTTTCGGTTCTACCAGCCCAAGGGCGCGCGCTACAAAAGGAACCAGCGTGCCTTGAACTAACAATGAAAGCAGGGTGATGAAGAAAACAATGTTAAACATGATTCTTCCATGCTCAATGTTTGCAGCAAGTAAATAGGTGGCAAAAATAATAGGGACGGCGCCCCGCAAACCCACCCAAGATACATAGAACTTTGCTTTAGGAGGTATCGCTCTAAAAGGGAATAGGCAACCCCAAACAGCTAATGGACGCGCAAAAATAATCATAAATATTCCTATGACTAATGCTAAGCCGGCAACAGGAAGCAATTCCGAAGGGTTGAGCAATAACCCTAACGTAAGAAACATAGTAATTTGTGCAAACCAAGTAAAACCATCGAAAAAACTCTTGGAAGAACGTTTGTGCATCAATTTAGAATTACCAACAATAACTCCTCCGATATAAACAGCTAAAAATCCGTTTCCATGGATAAATTCTGTTACTGAAAATAAAACGAAAAACATGATAATCAATAGGATAGGGTAGAGGGCGTGATTGCTCATGTTTATCTTATTTATAATCTTCACCGTAGCTTTTCCCAACAGAAAACCGCACAACAAGCCGGCAAATAATTCATAAAAAAAGATGCCTACAATCCAAAGTGCGGAATGTCCTTGATGCTGCACCAATGGCAAGAAGGTGATCATTAACATATAAGCCATAGGGTCATTGCTTTCGCTTTCCAACTCGAGCAAATGTCGCAAATGATATTTCAGGCGCATCCCTTTGGGTAGTATCGAAAACACAGCAGCTGCATCGGTAGATGCCACTACAGAAGCAAGCAAAAGAGATTCAAATAGCGTAAAAGTAAATTTTTCAAAAAAATGATTGGTTAGCCAAAAAATAAATAGTCCTGTAAATAAAGTTGTTAGTATTATTCCCAGTGTTGCTAGTAACACGCCGGGAAGCATTACAGGTTTTATTTCCTTATATTTGCTGTGCATTCCGCCGGAAAACAGAATGATGGCTAACGCCATCATTCCAATAAATTGCGCCGTGTGCGGATCATCAAAGTGAATTCTTCCGATGCCGTCCGAACCGGCTAACATGCCTATGGAAATAAACAGTAATAATATCGGAATCCCAAATTTTTTGGGGACTTTTTCCGTAAGTAAGGAAAAAAACAAAAGTACGGAGCCGATTAATAAAATGTTTTCAGTGCTAAGATTCATGGTAAATTATTTGTTAACAATGCGTTATGGTAAAAATGATATAAAAAATTCAAACCGCGAAGGTAGAATATTTCTTATACGAATTTCTTTTTAATTTAAAAAAAGACTACCTTCGCCCCTCAATTCACATAAAAAATTAATGACACCAAAATAGTAAAACAATGAAAAAACAACTCTTCTTTGCGGCACTCCTTTTGTGCGGCGCACTTTGGGTAGCCCAAGCGCAAACCCAGGAAAAGTTCTTGACAGTGGAATACACTTCACAAGGCACTATAAAAACAGATGACTTCTCGTTTGAAGGCGGCATAGTGCAAATTTTGAACAATATGGTTATGATTATTTTTCCTGCTAATCCTGTACTCAACCGTATATATCTGTTTGATGATATTAATACGATGAATTTTGAACAACGCGATGTCAGTATTGTGAAAAATGTTGATACAGAATATTTTAAGGCTTATTTCTATGGTGGTATATTGCACATAACTGCTGCGCAAACTGTGGGCAAGGTGAATGTCTATTCCATTATTGGTGCATGGGTTGCCGGCATTGAAAGTTATGCCGACACTGCTCAAATCAACCTTTCGGCATTGCCCAAAGGTGTGTATGTTGTGCAGATAGGAGCACGTAAGGTAAAAATTATTAAATAATAGGAGGAAACAAAAATGAAAAAGACAATATCAATTTTAATCCTTGCACTTTTACCGGTTTGTATAACAAATGCACAAGGTGTCAGTCGTTCTATAAAAGCAGGCGAATGGACAAAAACACTTGAAAAAGATGTAACCTACACTTTAGAATCAAACGGCAACTTTATAGCGATAAAGGGAGGTGTCACCTATTTGCATTTTTTTGAAATGCCTGGCGGACTTATATTCAGCAGTATTGACTCCACAACTTTTATTGATGAAGGTGTAATCATTAACGGTGTAAAATGGGCAACACGCAACTTAGCTGCCCACGGCAAATTTGTAGGAAAACCTGAAGATCACGGAGCACTTTTCCAGTGGGGACGCGCAGGCGATGGGCATGAGCAACGCACAAGTCCCAATTATCCAACCAATAATATAAGTAATCAAAATGGTATAGTAAGCGGTTCAGAAAATTTTGATGAACATGGGCAAATTGTAAATACACACGCCGCTTACGGCAAGTTTATAAAACAAAATGCTTTCCCTTTTGATTGGCGCACTCCTCAAAACGATACTCTTTGGAATTCAGGTAGTGAAGCTGTTCCCGTAAAAACGGTAAATGATCCTTGTCCTGACGGTTGGCGTCTGCCTACCAAAACCGAACTTGCTATGCTTGGCGATGGTCAATGGACTACTACTCCTGTTTCTGGCCGCTATTTTGGTAGCGGTACTAACATTCTGTTTCTGCCCGCCGCAGGTTTCCACAGCAACCTCAATGGTGCCTTAGTCTATGTGGGTACGCATGGATTCTACGGTAGTAGTAGTACTAATGGTGCTGATGCATCCTGTTTGTACTTTTACGATACCTACCTATACTTCCTCTACAGCAGCCGTGCAGCTGGTAGCTCGGTACGTTGTGTTGCAGAACACTAAGAAATGGCTATGTAATTGTTAGAGGTTCCTTTAATGCAATTTCGTCCCAATCAAATGCATAAATTCCTGACGGGTATTGAAGTTTTTAAGAAACGCACCGCTAAACTCAGAAGTAGTGGTTACTGAGTTTTGTTTTTGAATGCCACGCATGGACATGCACAAGTGTTGCGCCTCAATAACCACGGCTACGCCAATGGGATCGAGTACTTCTTGAACGCAATCTTTAATTTGTGCGGTGAGTCGCTCTTGAAGTTGTAGTCGGCGCGCAAAGGCATCTACCACACGGGGAATTTTGCTCAATCCGCAAATTTTTCCGTTGGGAATATAGCCCACATGCGCTTTACCAAAAAAAGGCAATAAATGATGTTCGCAAAGCGAATATATTTCAATATCTTTTACCACTATAATTTGTTTGGAACTCTCTGCGAACAAAGCTTCTCCTAATATTTCATGTGGATTTAATCCATAGCCATGTATCAAATATTGAAATGCTTTTGCTGCACGGGTGGGTGAATCTTTCAGTCCTTCACGCTCAGGATCTTCTTTAGATGCGATGATCATATTCCGATAGCTATCGGCTAACAACTCAATAGTTTCTTTATCGTACACATCTCGGCGTTCAAAACCTTCTTCTAAATTTTCTAACATGGTTATTAGTGGTTAGTGATTAATGATTAGTGGTTAATGGTTTAGAGGTAGGGGTTGTTCATTTTCTCGGCGCCAATGGTGGTGGTTTCGGCGTGTCCGGGAATTACTAAAATATCATCGCCAAGTGTAAGCAGCTTTTCTTTAATATTTTGCATGAGTTGATGGAAGTTTCCGGTAGGTAAATCGGTTCTGCCGATACTTCCCATAAACAGCACATCGCCTACAATGACGAATTTATTTTTTTCATCGTATAAACAAATACTACCATCGGCGTGTCCGGGCGTGTAGATCACTTTCCAAACTTGGTTTCCAAAACTCAAGGTATCTTCGTCGTTTACAAAAATATCGGATGTCGGATAATCGGATATCGGAAATCCAAAACTAACCGCATAGCTCGCAGAATTTGTATAAATAGGTAATCCCGCTTCGTGCATTACTAACGGAGCCTTGAATGTTTTTACACAAAAATCGTTGCCCAACACATGGTCAATATGAGGATGCGTGTTAATAATAAACTTAATTTCAATGTTTTCTTTTGTAATAAAATCGAGTAACATTTGTTCTTCCTCTTTCGAGCACATTCCGGGATCTACAATCACACCGTTTTTTGTTTCATCATAACAAACGAACGTGTTTACTTGAACCATATTAAAATGAAAAATTCTAATATTCAGATCGTTAATTTTAAGTTTCATAGCTTCAAAATATTCTTTTAGGTTAATTTTTTTCTTCATAAAACGATACTTCTTTTTATAATAATTAAGATGTTTTATAATCGCAAAGAAAACATTTTTTTCGGTATTCAATACTTTATTAATGTTTTATATTACTTTCGCGGAGAAGTATTAATTATAGATTCATGTCGAATAAATCGTATAAAATTTTGAAAGATAAACCGATGACTGTTGACGAGTCGGCTATTGCTTATAAAGCAACAATTGCTGAAACACAGTTCCCTAATGAATGGAACCCTAATATCCCTTTTCATGGTACCCAAGAGGAATGGTGGGAACATTTTCATCGTATTGAAAAAGAGTCATTTTATACAATTGAAGAAGCTGACAAAGAATTTGAACTATGGAAGAAGGAGTATCTTGCAAGCCGTATGTAGTTAGTGAAAAGTTTAAGATAAGTCGTAAACATATTTACGATTATACTATCGAAACTTTTGGATACTTTCAAGCAGAATTTTACATGCAACGAATAAGGCAATCTTTAGACACGCTTTGCGAATTCTATATGGCATACCCCGAATGTCGTTATCTGTCAACAAAAAATCGTGTGTATCGCAATATTATTCTTGATGCACACCTGATTATCTATCGGATTACAATCACACGTATTGAGGTATTGGATATTATTCATTCAGCTTCAAGTATTAGTAAAATTCACAATATTCGTAAAGTTCGCTTATAAATCAAATCTTTTTAATATTAATTTACCACACTAAACCAATTACCATTTTGAAACGTCGTATCGCACTTCTCGGTTCTACCGGCTCAATGGGGACGCAAGCCCTGCAAGTTATGGATCAATTTCCGGATCTGTTTGAGGTTGAATTATTATCTGCAAATTCCAATAGCGATTTACTCATTCAGCAAGCGATTAAATATAAGCCTAATGTGGTGGTTATTATTGATGAGCAACATTATGAAAAAGTAAAAAATGCGTTGGCAAAAGAAGATTGTAAAGTTTTTGCAGGTTTACAATCTTTAGTAGATTGCATGTCAATGAATAGCATTGATATGGCGCTTTCGTGCATTGTGGGTATTGCCGGACTCGCACCGGTGTATAGCGCTATTGAAAATGAAATTCCGGTGGCGCTTGCCAATAAAGAAACCTTGGTAGTTGCCGGCGAATTGATGATGCAAAAAGCAAGAGAAAAAAATGTGCCCATCATTCCTGTGGATTCCGAACATTCCGCTATCTTTCAATGCCTTATCGGCGAACATGGCAATGTGGTTGAAAAGATTATCCTTACTGCTTCGGGCGGTCCTTTTAGAGGAAAAACAATGGCAGAGCTTGAAAAAGTAACTTGCGAGCAGGCGCTCAAACATCCTAATTGGAATATGGGCAATAAAATTACGATTGACAGCGCTACGTTAATGAACAAAGGTTTAGAAGTGATTGAAGCCAAATGGTTATTTAACATAGATTTAGATAAAATAGAAGTGATTGTACACCCACAATCCATCATTCACTCATTGGTTCAATTTACGGACGGTTCTATAAAAGCGCAATTGGGACTACCTGATATGAAGCTGCCGATTCAATATGCGCTTACTTTTCCTCAAAGATTGACAAGTGAATTTCCACGTTTTTCATTTGCAGATTTTTCTACTTTTACTTTTGAAGATCCTGATATGGAAACTTTTCCTTGTTTATCATTGGCTTACCATGCTTCAAAAGAAGGCGGCAACAAACCTTGCGTGTTAAATGCGGCGAATGAAGTGGCAGTGGCGCAATTCTTGAACGAAAAGATTAAATTTACCGATATTTCAAGAATTATTGAGAAAGCATTGAGTAATATTCCTTTTTCCCGACCTAGAACTATTGAGGAGTACTTGGAGGTAGATAGAGAGGTTAAGGAAATGTTTTAGTTTTTATTATTTGCGTTGTTAAAAAATCAAAAAAATCACTTTCCCCTTGACAAACGCCCCTTCGTAATGTATCTTTGCAGCCTCAAAAATACTATTATGAATATGCATTTGAAAAAAAACTCTACACTTCTAATTCTTTGGTTTCTATTTGCTTCTTTATCCCTACATCATGCAGTAGCGCAATACGCTGTTTCTTATTATGGCGAGTCGGGTGTAAAAACTTCCAATTTTACAGATTTCAAAATTACAACCTGGAATGTAGAATGGCTTAGCTGTCTTACCAATGGTCCAAAAGATAGAGAACTACAAATAAACAACGTGGTTTCAATGATTAAAACAATGAATTCCGACCTTGTGGCATTGCAAGAAGTGGGCACAAGTAATATGTACACCACCATTGACACGCTTGTTAAGCGACTTGGCAGTGAATGGGAAGGGGAAATTGTACCTTGGAACACGAATAACTGCAGTCAAAATCAAGGAATTGTATATAAAAAATCAAAAGTAAACTTCATCAATGCTTCGCTGATTAAAGATGGTGGCAGTTCTTATAGTTGGGCAAGCGGGCGATTCCCTGCTTTGTACGAAGTAAATTTAGTAGTAGATAACCGGCAAATTCCCATTTCGTTTATTAATATTCATGCTAAAGCATTCGCAGATGAAGTAAGTTACACGCGCCGCAGAGACGCTTCCATCGGATTGAAAGATTTACTCGACGGTAGTGCTTATAACACTAAAAGAATAGTGATTATCGGCGATTTTAATGATTACTTGAAAGGCACAATTTGCTATACTTGCGGCGGAATCTCTCCTTACAAAAATTTTATGGATGACATTAATAACTATAGAGGTATAACCGCAAATTTAAATACGGTTGACCATATTATTATTTCAAATGAATTATTTGATAATTATTTAAATAACAGTATATTTAGAGAATTTTCCGCCACTCAAACCATACCCAATTATTATACTACTACTTCTGATCATATCCCTACCAGTGTTACGTTCCGAATGACAGAAGACCTAAGTATAGTAGATTTTCCGGAAAGATCATTTTACTATGTTTACCCTAATCCAACCACAGGACAGTTGACAATTAAAAGTGAAAAAATAAAAATTGAAAATATAGCAATTTTTGATATTTACGGAAGAAAGCTATCATTTCATCACCTTATCACGACATCATCCGATTACAAAATAGATATTTCGTCTTATCCGGCAGGCATTTATTTTCTTCAAATAAATGGTGAAACTATGAAAGTAGTGAAGCATTAGGAATATGGCATCTTCGAAAAAAATGTAAAACGGGACTGTATCAAAAGCCCCGTTTTAAATATTACTTTTTATCTTTCCGATACGCATAATAAAACACCTGCGGCAACACCGTAATCGAAAGTATCAAACAGAATAAAATTCCACCTACAATCATAATTGCCAACGGTTTTTGAATTTCGGAGCCCATGCCTGTTGAGATGGCTGCCGGAAGTAAACCTACCGAACCCATCAGCGTAATCATTAGCAGCGCGCGCAAACGGATACGCACCGCTTCGTTGGTGGCAAATTTGAGATCACGGTTTTGTTGCCATAGCGTTTTCATTGTAGAAGTGAGTAAAATTGAATTGGTTGCGATAATTCCGAATAAAATTACAAAACCGATGCCTGCCGATATGCCGAACGGAATTCCGGAAATCCATAATGAAATAAATCCGCCGATAAAAGCGTAAGGGAATGCACTTGCGGCAATTAAGGTGTCTTTTACCGTGCCGAAATTCATATAAAATAGAAACAATAATAAAAGTAATACAGCCGGAACAACAATCGTAAGCCGCTGAGTCGCTCGCTGTTGGCTTTCAAATTCGCCTGCCCATACGATCTTGTGGTTTTCAGTTTTCAGTTGACAGTTGACAGTGTCTGAAAACTGAGAACTGAGAGCTGACAACTTCTTTTGTGCTTCACGAATAGCTGAACCGAGGTCGCGATCGCGAACACTAAAGCCTACTCCAACGTATCGGCTACTTCCTTCGCGGTAGATAAATGCGGGACCCGTAACAAACTCGATATCTGCAATTTCTTTGAGAGGCACTTGCTTGCCGTCCATCGTGGGAATCAGCATATCGCCAATTTTTTGCTCGTCACTACGGAATTGTTGTTCAAAACGCAACATTACATCGAAAGTACGTTCGTTTTCATAGAAAGTGGTAGCCGCTTTTCCACCGATAGCCATTTCTATAACTGCTTGTGCGTCTGCCATAGAAATCGCATATTGCGCCATTCTTACTTCTTGCGGTCTGATCTGCAATTCGGGCAAACCTATGGAACGGAAAACGTTCACATCTTCAATACCTCGCACGCCTTTGATTGTTCCTGCAATCTTATCGGCAGTAGCTTCCAATTCGTGAAGGTCGTTGCCAAAAATCTTAATAACAAGAGCGCTTTTCACCCCTGCAACATACTCTTCCACATTATCTTGAATGGGTTGGGAAAAAGCGAGAATTATACCCGGATAAATAGACAATGAATCATGTATTTGATTGATTAATTCATTTTTAGATACTTTACGATTCCATTCTTTTTTAGGTTTCAATTCTGCATGAAATTCGATATTAAAAAATCCGGTCGGATCGGTGCCATCATTTGGACGTCCTGTTTGAGTAAGAATAAAATCGACCTCGTCAAATTTTTGGAGTTTTGCTTTCATCTCTTTGGTAATACGCACACTTTCATCGAGGTTTACGCTGTTAGGTAAAGTGGCACGTACATAAATCGCCCCTTCGTTCATACTGGGAATAAATTCTGTTCCCCAAAACATAAATCGCAACAAACAACCTCCAAATACCACAAGAAAAATAATAATTGTAGTGAGGCGATAGCGGCAAGATAGATTGTATAATGATGTCATCCAGTTGGTTAATGTTCGTGTAATTAGATTGCTTTTTTCTTTGAGCGGTTTTTTGGTAAGCATCAGTTTACACATTACCGGCACATAAGTTAATGAGAAAATCAGTGAACCGATAAGCGCATATCCCAACGTAAAGGCGAGTGGTGAAAACATCTTTCCTTCAACCTTTTGGAAGGCAAAAATGGGAATTAATGCTACAATGGAGGTCAATTGTGCAAAGAAAATATAGGAACCCACCGAGCCGGCGCTATTTTTAATAAGCCCACTTTTAGAGTAATTTTTAAACCTGTCTCCCAGTTGTTCAGATTTTTGGAGCAATGCTACAAAGACCACTTCCGCAATCACTAAAGTTCCCTCTAACAGCAATCCGAAATCCAAAGCACCCATCGAAATTAAATTGGCAGGCAGCCCTTGAATGCGAAGCATAGTAATGGCAAAAAGAAACGACAATGGGATTACCGAAGCAACGATAAGTGATACACGCCAATTATAAAGAAAAAGAAAAACCACAATAGAAACTAATAAAATGCCTATTAGCATATTTTTGAGTACGGTTTGAACGGTAGTATTTACAAGTTTTGTCCTATCCATAAAAGGCACAATTTGAACATCTTCCGGAAGGATTCGATCGTTAAGTTCGGCAATTTTCTCTTTAAGCCGATTGATGACTTCGCTTGGATTCTCTCCTCTGAGCATAACTACAATGCCTTGTACCACATCATCTTCCTCATTTAAACCGACTTGTCCCAGGCGCGGTTTTGACGAAATGTTAACTGTGGCAACTTCTTTTACACGAATGGGTGAGCTACCTCTCACGTCAATCAAAATATTCTCAATGTCTTCAATACTTTCTAATAAGCCCAAACCGCGCACCACATACGCCTGTGACCCTTTTTGAATGACATCGCCACCCACATTGATATTGCTATTCGACACGGCTTCAAATACTTCCAAAGGTGATAAGCCATAATTAAAAAGTTCCACAGGATTTACTTGTATTTCATATATTTTCTCTTCGCCACCAAACGTAACGATATCAGCTACACCCGGCACGGAGAGCAATTCGCGTTTCACCACCCATTCGTTAATTGCCGAAACTTCACGAATAGGCAAATCACTTTTTAAAACATAGCGGTAAATTTCGCCTGTTGCACCCGATGGCGGTTCTATTTCCGTTTCGACGCCTTCGGGCAAAGCTAAGCCTTGCATCCGATTGGCGGCGTACTGTTGGGCATAAAAATCGTCCACATCGTCTTCAAAAATAACGGTAACTACTGATAGACCAAACAAAGAAGTGGAGCGTACGTCCGATTTTCGTGGTATTGTATTCATTTCGCGCATGATGGGAAGGGTGATAAATTTTTCCACTTCTTCGGCGCTTCGTCCGGGCCATTGTGTAATGATCCGCGCACGTGTGTTGGTTACATCGGGATACGCTTCTATTGGCGTGTTTATATAGCACGCAACACCGATAATAACTGATAATACCGTCAAAAAAAGTATGAATACATGGTTTTTGAGAGAGAAAGCTATGATGTTTTTTACGATTTTTTGCATAAATTACTCCTCCTTTAATCCTGAATAAATTAATAACTGATTTTTCACCACTACACTTTCGCCTTCCAACAATCCGGATGCGATGTACGAGGTTTTATTATTGTATCCTTGAGGAATAACGTTTCTAATGGCAAAACTCCCCATGCTTTCTTCAACCACTACAAAATATTGGTTATTGTCGAAAATAAGCGCATCGGAAGGAATTGCTATTAGATATTGTGCGGTTTTATCTTTGAGCGTAATTAACATGGACATCTCCGGTTTTAGTCTTAAATCTTTGTTATCCATTACTATTCTTGCTTTTAAAACGCGCTCTTCCGGATCGAAAATCTGAGAGAGTGCGTTTATTTTGCCATGAAATTTTTCGTTAGGGTAGGAGAATGTAGTCATTTCCACATCCATGCCTTCTCGCACACAAAGCAGATTGCTGGCGTAAACGTTGGCAATGACCCACACGGTACTTAAATCGGCAATGGTGAAAACTTCATCACTTTCCGGTGAAATCATAGTGCCCGGAGAGGCTTTCTTGTGTATAATATAACCACTCATCGGGGCATGTACCGTAAAAATTCCGTTTCCTTTGTCGGCTCCATACATGTTCATATCCGATTTAATTCTGCTTAATTCTGCCCGTATTTGCTGCAATTTTGCTTTTGCTTCTAATAATTCCTGCTCCGACAGCATTTTATCTTCGAACAACGATTGTGCTGTTTTTAACTCCCGTTCAGCTACCTTTTCTTCGGCTTCGAGAGTTGTTTTTTCGGCTTGCAACGCACTTAATTCTGTGCTGCGCATATCGAGCAACGGTTGTCCTTTGCGCACTTTATCGCCTAATGAGAAATGTGTTTTTTCTACAATTCCGCTAATTAAAGGTACATAACTGATGATTCTGTCGGGGTCGGTTTCCACTTTGCCGGTTAAAAGCAATTCTTGTTCTTGATTGCTTAAAACGGCTTTAACGGTTTTTACATTTTCAAGGAATGCTTGATTGATGATGCCATTTTCTGTATTCTTGCTGTTGCAAGAAATTAAGGTTATTACTCCTATTAAAATTATGGTGATTTGTTTTTTCATTTTTTTGTTTTTTTGATGATTATGTTCAACCCCAATGGGGTTGTGGGTGTGAGAGGGTGTTTCTCTGCCCCGAGTTACGCTGCGCTTACTCGGGGTTATTCATATTTAACACCTTCTGTGTTATTGGATTAGGTGATTTATCTGCAAGAACTCCGTAGGAGCTCAAGTTAGTGAAATGCTCAAAAAACATACTATTTAATTTCATTATTTACACTAAATTGAAGTTCCGCAAAGCTCGTATCCAGATTCTTTTTCGCGGTAAGAATCACCTGTTTGGTGGTTCTATAAGCCTCCATAAAATCAAGATATTCAAGCATACTGATATTTCTATTCAAAAAATTGCGGGTATATACTTCAAACATATCATCCAAATTTTCCGAAAAATCGTTCTCGGTGTGTTTTTTATAGAAATGGTAGTTTATTTTATAGTTGTTATAAAATGTCGCAATTTCATGTTGAATTTCATTTTTTTGATGTTCGGCATTATAGTTGGCTTGATCTATGCTTAGTTTTGCTATTTTAATATTTCCTTGATTTCGGTCGAACATAGGAATATCCAAACTGATACCAATTCCGAAAAAGTTTTTCCACACGCCGCCGTAACGGTCATAATTTACACTTAGCGCAATGTCGGGCGAACGTTGTGCTTTCTCATATTTCAAAAGTCTTTCTTGATATTGAATATCCAAATCCGATAACAAAAACTCAGGACGGAATTTTTTTGCCATTTCAAACAAATCTATCAACGAAATATCATTGGGATTTTTAGTCGTGGCAGTCGTCGGCACTATCGAAATTTGTGTTTGAGGCGGAATATTCAGCAAAACTTTAAGTTCCTTATACTGATCATTAAGCTCTGTTTGAATCTCATTAGCCTCAGCTTCCAATTCAATTAAGGAGGATTGAAGCCGTATTAATTCGCCCTTTGCCACATTACCTCTACTGAGATTCGTTTTATAGCTTTCAACGAGTGTTTCTACAGATTTTTGATTTGTTTGAATGATGTTTAAATAAGATTGAAGGTAGATGACTTCGTGTAATATAGTTCTTAACTCGGTTTTCAAACTTAGCAAAAATGTTTCAAACTCTTGAATGGCAATCTCTTTTGCTACTTTTTCCAAATTTATAAGTTTTTTTCTCTTTCCTGCGGTTCTAATTACCTGTTCGAGTTCTATACTGAAGATGATGCCATTTCCCCACGTAGCCGGAATGGCTTCTACTTCTTCCGCTGCATTCGGATGCCAAAAGTTAATGTCGCCCACGCCAATCGTTGGGTTATTCAGCACTCTTGCCTGAACAATGGCGGCATCGGCAATAGCAATATTGTAGCGTTCCGCCAATAATTGCAGATTTTTCTCCAAAAACTGTTTTTCGGCTTGCTCAATGGTTATTTTTAAAGTATCTTGAGCGAATACTTTGTGCCTGCATAGTAACATTAATATGCATAGCAATATTATTTTGATGATTTTCATGTCTGAACTAAGATTTTTACAAGATTAATAAGATGAACAAGATTGTGATAAATGTCATTTTCAAGATTATAACGATTAATTATTAATCATGATAATCTTGTAAATCCTAATAAAATCAAGGTTCAGACCTCCGGCGGTTGATCAATCTGATTATGAAAATTGTTCCCGGAAAGATTTTCATCATTTGAAAATCCGAATTTATTTAGGTTTTTTGAAAATAAATTTGCTAACTCTAAGCTTTGTGCAAATTGTTGTGAGAAATCATGATGTGGAATTTCTACTCCATGGCAATCTGTTTGCATGTCGCCATCTTCGTCAATATCATTACTCTCTCCCGTAATAAGTAGAACTATTAACTCTGCAACACTATTTATTTCACCATCAGGATTTTCTATTTCATAGGCACTGGAAATAAAAAAACCTCTGTTGATGAAAATCAACAGCAGAAAAATAATCATCGAATGTCTAACAATAGTGTTTTGCATTTTTTACTTCATGGGTAACGTGAATTTGTTGAAAATATTATGTTTTGCGAGCTTCTCTAAAATGGCATACAATGTGTTGGTAATTTGTTAAATAAGCTCAAATGTCTCTTTGCCTTTTGGCATAACAACATTTTGAAATCCAACAGCCGCTACATGCCCAGTAAATGCTGCACGCGCATCATTCTCCCCATGAATAACAAAAAATTGCTTCACAGTTTCCGGATTTTGCGTGTTTAAATAATGTAACAACTCATTATAGTCTGCATGCCCGGAATAGGCTTGGATGTTTGCTAATTGTGCACGTACTTTGTGCTTTACACCAAAAATAGAAACCTCCTTATCGCCACGCATAATTTTTGCGCCTAAAGTAGTTGGTGCACAATAGCCTACTGAAAGAATGGTGGTACGCGGATTATCAATATTATTCGCCAAATGATGCTTCACACGACCTGCTTCCATCATCCCAGAAGCAGATATAATGATGCAGGGTTTGTTGTAAGTATTTAGTCTTTTTGAATCATCGATTGTTCTCACATAGTGCAAATTATCAAATCCGAAAGGATCAGGGTTTGAAAGTATGAATTGCTGCATTTCCGCATTAAAACTGTCGGCATGCAATCTAAAGATATCGGTAGCAGAAATGGCTAACGGGCTATCCACAAAAATGTCAATAGCCGGCAAATTTCCTGCTTTTTTCAAACGGTGTAGCGCATAAACAACCTCTTGCGTTCTTCCAATGGCAAACGAAGGAATGATGAGTTTGCCTTTTCTTTTGGCGCAGGCGTCTAAAACTACTAACATAAGTTCTTGTTCGGCGTTTTCAATAGATTCATGCAGTCTGTTTCCATACGTGGATTCACACATAATATAGTCTGCTTTAGGCAATACACACGGATCAGGCAAAATGCGTTTGTTGTAACGCCCTACATCACCGGTGTAAAGCAGTGTGCGGGTCTCGTTATTTTCAACAAATGAGATATAAACGGAAGCGCCGCCAAGTATATGGCCGGAATCGTAAAACTCGAATGAAAAAGTAGGTGTGACAGAAAAAGACAAATTATAAGGAATGCTGATGAAATGTCCCAAACAGGCAGCTGCATCTCGCATAGTATAAAGCGGTTCTACCGGAGGTTGCTTTTGCAATGCACGTTTTTTGTTAAACTGGTTGGTATCCGTTTCCTGAATTTTTCCCGAATCGGGAAGCATAATGGCGCACAAATCTCGAGTTGCCGGTGTGCAGAACACTTTTCCCTTAAAACCGTTTTTATGGACATAAGGTATTAATCCCGAGTGATCAATATGGGCATGCGATAGGATAATAAAATCAATATCTGCCGGTGTAAAACCCAAGTCGCGGTTCATGGCATCGGTTTCCAATCCCTTGCCTTGATACATTCCGCAATCAATTAAGATTTTCTTGTTTTCTTTTGTCGTTAACAAAAATTTGCTTCCGGTTACCTCACCGCCGGAAGCGCCGATACATTCTAATTTCATAAGTGTAGTTTATTTATTTTAATTTTTTCTCAATATATTCTTTCAATACAGTCGCATGGTTTATTTTAGGATCTTTTGCGGCAAACATGAAAGTTACGTTGTCTTTGGAAAGTAGCGTTTTAACTTCATCGATAAAATTTCCGGTCTCAGGATTTTTATCCAGCTCATTGTCGTACGCACGCTCAAACCAATCAAATCTGTCCGTCATGTGTCCAAACTCAACGCGCAGTTCGGTGGATGGCGCTATTTCTTTTGCCCATTTGTAAAGATGCGCACGCTCTTTGGAAACGCCGCGGGGCCAAAGCCGGTCTACAAGTATTCTGAAACCATCTTCTTTTGCCGGCTCGTCGTAAATTCTTTTGATGGTTAACATAAAGGCTCCTTTTTTTTATAATACCGGTGCAAAGTAAATAAAAAGAGGATATAACAACGGCATGAAACAGCAAACGCATCAAATTTTATTTTTTATTTTTTGGGCGTGCCGGCTTTCCCCTGCCGAAGCCAACACACGCCGTCGCGCTTTCCGCTACTACTCCTTTCATGTTTCGTAGAGACGCATAATTATGCGTCTCTACGAGCAACGCCTTCGGCGTTATTCGTTATAGAAATTTGTGTTAATTTGCGCTGAAACCAAACCAAATAAATATGAGAAAAAACCATTATAAAATTATTGCAGTGGCTTTATTATTCATAATGACCATTATTGCCTGTAACAAAGACAAACAAGTTACTGGCGTAACCCTCGAACCGACAACACTTACGCTTGCAGTTGGTGAAACAGCAACCTTAACGGCAACCGTGCACCCCAACGATGCCACAAACAAAGCGGTAAGATGGACAAGCAGCGATGGGAATATTGCTACGGTGACAGATGGTGAAATTAGTGCAAAAAAAGTGGGTACAGCTACAATTACGGTTATTACCGAAGACGGTAAATATAGGGCAACATGTACTGTAACGATTATACCGGAAGGTGTAATTATTAACGGTGTAAAATGGGCAACCCGCAATTTAGCTGCCCATGGCAAATTTGTAGAAAATCCCAAAGACCACGGCGCACTTTTTCAATGGGGACGTGCAGGCGACGGACACGAGCAATACATAAACGCAGATTACCCAAGTGGCACAGTAAGCGGCTCAGAAAATTTTGATATTTACGGACAAATTGTAAGCACCCACGCTGCTTACGGCAAGTTTATAAGGCAAAGTACTTTTCCTATTGATTGGCGCGATCCTCAAGACGATGCGCTTTGGAATGTGGGTAACAAAGACGCTCCTGTAAAAACAGCAAACGACCCTTGTCCTGCCGGTTGGCGCCTGCCCACCCAAACTGAACTTGCTTCGCTTGGTATTGGGGAATGGACAAATACTCCTGCTGCCGGACGTTACTTTGGCAGTGGCGATAATTCCCTGTTCTTGCCCGCAGCCGGCTGCCGCCGCGGCGATAGTGGGTTGCTTATCGCCGTGGGTACGCACGGGTATTACTGGAGTAGTATTCCTGTAGGTACTGGCGCTTACAGTTTGAACCTTCACACCCTCGATTATCCTGACTACACCATCTACCGCCGCGCAAACGGCTTCTCGGTCCGTTGTGTGGCAGAACACTAATTCAACTTATTTG
>WQTS01000115.1 GCA_009786185.1 Bacteroidota bacterium | reverse complement strand
CCCGGTTCTTGGAACTGGTACGCTGGAGTTGGCGGCGGACTTGGTTACGTTTGGGGATGGAGAGGCTGGGGAGGCTATGGGTTTGCCGGTGCTGCCGGTATGATTGGAGTGGAATATAACTTCAAGTTTCCCTTGCAACTTTCTTTAGATTGGCGTCCGCTTATCGGTCCTGCTTTTGACAAACATGGTGCATGGTTCTTTACACCCGGCTTCTACTCAAGTGCGATCGGTTTAGGCATTCGTTACAAATTCTAAAATGTTAACGAACGTTAAAAAATATTTGACTGTAAATCAGCGCTATAACAAAATTTAGCGCTGATTTTTTTTATTTTCACGGGTTTCATATAGAAATTGTATATTTTTGCCGCCTAATTCAAAAAAGAAATTTTATGGCAGAAATTATTGAACGAGTTCAGGGAATTATCGCAGAAAAACTTAGTGTTAACCCTGCTGATGTAACTCCAGAGAAAAGCTTTACCAACGATTTAGGTGCAGACTCTCTTGACACCGTTGAGTTAATCATGGAATTTGAAAAAGAGTTCGGAATCTCTATTCCTGATGATCAAGCTGAAAAAATCTCAACCGTAGGAGACGCTATTGAGTACATCAAATCAAAAATTTAATTTTAACACTCTTTTTTAATGAAAGTTAAAAAAGTTGTTATTACCGGATTAGGCGCACTTACTCCTATTGGTAATACGGTTCCTGAGTATTGGAACAACTTATTAAAAGGAGTAAGTGGAGCAAATCCAATTACTTATTTCGATACGGAAAATTACAAAACAAAATTTGCTTGTGAGGTAAAAAACTTCGATCCGGGCAATTTGATAGATAGAAAAGTTGCGCGCTCTATGGACAGATGCGGGCAGTATGCTTTTATCACTGCACTTGAAGCGATTAAAGACAGTGGTTTGGAAATAGAAAAACTTAACAAGCAACGTGTAGGCGTAATTTTAGGAACAGCTATCGGCGGAATAGGTTCAATTCTTGAAGCCTTAAATATGCTTTATGAAAATGGCGGGATTCCCAAGTTCAGTCCTTTTTTACTTACCCGCTCTTTGGGCGATATGATTTCCGGCAATATTGCATTGCATTACGGGTTTTCAGGTACAAATTGTGTAGTCACTTCTGCATGTGCCTCTTCTGCAAATGCTTTAGTTGATGCCTACCATGCCATACAACTAGGGAAAGTAGATATTGTGATTTCGGGCGGAGCAGAAGCCTGCATTAATCAATTGGCTATTGGTGGATTTAATGCCATGAATGCACTTTCTACACGCAACGATGAGTTTAAAACCGCGTCTCGTCCTTTTGATGTTACACGTGATGGGTTTGTGATGGGCGAAGGTTCAGGCACTTTAGTGCTTGAAGATTACGAACATGCCAAAGCGCGCGGCGCCAAAATTTATGCAGAACTTGCAGGAGTAGGCTTGGTAACAGATACACATCACATTACCGCACCACATCCGGAAGGTGAAGCAGCAAAATCGGCAATGAAAATAGCAATTGATGATGCAAAATTAAATATTACGGATATTGGACATATTAACACGCATGGCACCTCGACTCCACTCGGCGACCTTTCGGAATGTATTGCTATTCAGGATCTTTTTGGGACACATGCTTATAACCTCTCTATCAACGCTACCAAATCCATGACCGGACACATGCTCGGCGCAGCGGGAGCAGTCGAAGCCATTGCTACCATCCTTGCCCTTAGTACCGGAAAAGTGCCGCCTACCATCAACCTGAAAGAAAAAGATCCGGAAATTCCTGATTTTAACTTTGTTCCCAACCATGCCATAGAACAACATTTTAATGCGGCTATCTCCAATTCATTCGGCTTTGGAGGACATAATGCATCGCTTGTTTTTTCGAAGTTTGATTAACCTGACTGGTTTTGAATATTTTTGTAAAAAAGAACACTTCCGAGAAAGAAATTGCAAAATTTTTAAAAAATGTTTTGGGATTTAGACCTCGGAATTTGGATTTTTACAAAATGGCATTCATTCATAGCTCGGCGTCTTCAAAAGATGCAATTTGCAATGCAATTAATAATGAACGGTTGGAATATTTGGGTGATGCCATTTTAAACGCCGTTATTGCAGATTATTTGTTTAAGAAATTTCCGCTTCATCCAGAAGGCCCCTTAACAGAAATGCGTTCCAAAATCGTATGCCGCGACCACTTGAACAAATTGTCGCGAAAAATGAGACTTGCAAATTTTGTAGTCGTAGAGCCACACACTCAGCCAAAATCTATTCACGGAGATGCTTTTGAAGCGCTCATCGGCGCACTCTACTTGGATAAAGGGTATGAAAAAACCAAAGATATTATTATCAATAAGTTACTTCTTACATTTATGGATTTAGATTCCGTGTTACAAGAAGAGCATAATTATAAAAGTAAGATTTTAAATTGGGCGCAAAAAAATAATCACAAAATTCGATTCGAAAATCGTGTAGCGGGTAATCCTAAAGGAAGAAAATTATTTATTTCGCAGTGTTATTTGAATAACAATTGCATTGCTGAGGCAGAAGATTTTACGGTAAAAAAAGCCGATCAACACGCTGCCGAGAAAGCATGGGAACAGTTACAAAAAAACACTGAAAATGGCTAAAAAGCAAAAAAATCCTTCGTTAAATATTCATGATTTTTTCGGCACTTATAATACATATAGAATATTTGCCTTGCAATCAGGGCTTTCTATTTTTCCTTTTGCGAATAAGTTAGGACAAGCCGAACGCACAACATTTACCATATTGCCCGATTTTGAATATACATCGAATCAAATATCTGCCCGTTTTGCTGTTTTTTATGCAGAATACTTTCAAAAAGAGCCTATCCATTGTTTGCTTTTAGAAAATAAAATGTTAATCAATCCGGAGGAACGTCTTGTTTCAAAAACAGAAAAAAAACTAACTTTCCAAACAGGTTTTTTATTTGATGAATGGTTGTATCTATTTAACAACCAAGGATTACGTTGTTTTGATTCAGCATTTGCAGATATGGATTATTTTTTGTTGCTATTTGCAAAAAAGAACATTGAAAATGACATGTTTTTGCAGTTTTTGGAAAATATATCTTCTTTTAAAGCAACAGATATTTCTTATTTATTAGAGGGACAACAAACTGCAGCTGAAGCAAAAATTGTTGCTTTTTTAAGAGATTTTTATTGCAAATATGAGGTAAAAGCCAACCAATTGGCACGAAAAAGAAAAGCAAATCTTTTAGCTCCCATGCAACAAATTCCGAATCAAAATCTGCAATTTCCTATTCCCATACGCTTAGAAAATGATGCTGTAACCGATAATTTGCAGTTATCGGAGGAGTATTTGGCTTTTTTGATGGAGGAATAGATCCGAAGAATGTTCTTGAGGTTATTTTACTTCAGTGGGTATTGATTTCAAAATCTCTAATTCATTATTTCCAAAAGTTGCTTTTAATATTTGTTATCCAAAAATTATACTTTTGCGGAAAAATCTTAAAAATCGTATGATAATTGATATATGTTTTCCTGTTTTGTGCGTTTTTTTTGGCTAAAAATTAGAATTTTCTGATAATCATTGTTTTAATATTTCTCGTTCTGTAAAATTGGGTGTTCCGGTGTATCTTTGCAGCGGAATAAAAAACCTAATTTTCACCTAATCAAACAAAAAAACACCTTAGTAGCGCAACAAAATACGATTTATAAACTAACCTGATTACCTAATTTTTTTATCTGAATTGTCTGTTGGTAAAATTTTAGAAAATGTTCATATTCTTGTTCATAGCCAACAGATTGATGATGTTCTTTTTGATTCATAATATATTTACAAACTTTTTCTACATCTCCTTTGGACACTGAAAATGCAGAGCAAGACTGCTGCCAATTAAAAAAACCGGCACATAATTTATTTTCATTAATAAACCTTTCTGAACTGTCTGCAACAATGGTTGCTAAACTTTCAGTATCAATTTTGGGATTAAGAGAAACGAGAAAATGGATATGTTCAGGATTAGCATAGATGCGATACAAATGACATCCTTTATTATTAACAATTCCGGTAATGTATTTTTCAATACGTTCACGATGTTTTTCAAGGATGATTTTAGTTCTATTAAATGTTGTGAACACGAAGTGGATGTAGAGATTGTTGTATTCAATTTGCATAAAATATTAGGTAATTAGGTTAGTTTATAAATCGTATGATAATTGATATTTGTTTTTTTGAAAAAGTACAATTTCGAGAACACTAAGCCGGCGTGTTGCGTGCTCCGACCACGCCGGCAACGACCAAGGTGCCCCGCAGGGAAGTATCGTTCTCTATCAAAGTAAAAATACTGTCCCTGCAAACCCGCACCTCAGGATGTGATTAACGCACATAACTGTTCGTATGGCATTTATGGCACAACTGTATTTTGAATGTGCGAAAGTACAAAAAAATAAACATACCGAATAAACGTTTTACAGAGGTGTAAAATGTGGACTGCGTGAAAGGATAATACCTTAGCATTAATTTCTTAAATTTAAAAATATATGAGAAATCTATTTTTTTTAACTATAATAACAGCTATATTTGCTTTTGCAAGTTGTAAAAAAGAAGACAGTATAAAAGACAGTATAATAGCATCGGATATAAATGTCGAAAAATCTTCAAGATCTACAATGGCACAAGAATTACAAAATCTTTACCGACAGCTTCCAATTCCTAATTTTGGAAATATTACTCTTATTAATGGAGATATTCTGAAATTTGAAAATGAGGAGCATTATAAGAACGTGTATGAATTGCTTTTGGAACAGTGTGAGGCATGGAGCAACCTTTTTCTTCAAACATATGCCACGGGAAACGAAGACGAGTTAGATGAAACTATTGAAAATCTCAGATTTGATGCCCAGTGGCCATTAGTTCAATTTGAACAAAAGTATAAAAAGACAAAATATACTCTCCTTGAAGTGATGACTTGCAAAGAAGAAACGTGGCTTCAAGGAGGCGCTAGAGGCGACTCTCCTTCAGACGAAATTACAGATTGCCCTATAGAACAAACACTTCTCTCATTATTTCATGAGTTTTGTATTGGAGATACTATTTGCCAACTACGTCCTGGGGGCTATGAAATACTCATACCTATTTCAGAACTTGAGTTTATTGATGTAATTAGAAATACACCAACTTCAGAATTAATGACACGTGAGCCGCTTAAACCCAACAACTATCCTCCGGTGGTGGATACCTATTATTTATCCTCCGGTGATTCTTATTACTCCTGATGATGAAGGGTGCTATGAAAGGGATTTCAAAAACTCAGGTTGGTGGAATCATGGTGATGATTACAAATTTAAATGGTCATATAAGTTTAATAATGCTTTTGCATCTACTACATTTTCTATGAAGAATTATAAATGGAAAGCGAAAAAAAATAAATGGGTAAAAGATCATGGGTCGTTTGGTAAAGTATCTATCGGAACACAACATTATAAAGATTATGAATCCGGTTGTGAGAAATTAACCATGACTTCGGCTTCTACTTTTAATCTTAAGACTTTTTTTAGAGGAGATTTTCAATCTTATCTTTTAAATTGGTCCAGCAAAAATCGTTGCAATCCTGATGAAAGCTATATAATATGTCGTCACAGGGGTGTAGATTTTAAGTTTAATGTAAAAACAGGAGAACTTATTAATTAACTAAACAGCCACTTCTGATATAAGCAGGTAAATAAAACCTGCTTATATTTTCACATTAAATATTATTGAATTATGAGAAGAAAAAATCCATAATCTTTATAATTTTAGCTCTTTAATAGTTGCTTTATAAATATTAAAAAATAAGAAATATGAAAAAATTAGCATTACTAATTGTTATTATGATAGCAACCTATGTAGTTGCTGTAGCACAACCAAGAGCCATTGGAGGGCGCTTAGGTTGGGGCGTTGGAGCTTCTTATCAGCATGGATTTGGTGAAAAAGGCATGCTTCAGGCAGATGTAGACTTTATTAGTTTTTCGGGAATACAAGGTACGGCAACCTATAACTGGATATTTCCTATTAATTCTTGGAATGGCTCCGGCTCATGGAGTTGGTATGCCGGAGTTGGTGGAGGGGGCGGCTATCGCTGGTGGTACGGTAAGACTTCACTTGATGGTATAAATTGGCATAATGCTGTTGCTTCTGGTATTGGGTTTGCCGGTGTTGCCGGTATGATTGGAGTGGAGTATAACTTCAAATTTCCGTTACAACTTTCTATAGATTGGCGTCCACTTATTGGTGCTGATTTTAATGGCACTTATTCTGCGGCATATTTGTACGAAGCAGCTGCTATTGGTGTTCGTTACAAATTTGGAGGAAAACATTAAGAGAAAAACAACTCTACTGCAGATATCATCCCACTGAAAACTTCGGAGAGCTGTTACATTATTACAAAATCTCCTTTATAACCCTTGGATACAACTGATGTTCAATCACATGTATTTTTTCCTCTATTTCATGTAATGTTTCGTTTCCTTCTGCTTTAATACATTCTTGTGCAATAATTTTTCCCGTATCTATGCCGGAGTCAACATAATGTACGGTTACTCCAAATATTTTTACGCCGTAGTCGTATGCTTGTTGGATGCCGTTTTTTCCCGGAAATGCAGGCAGCAAGGCAGGATGAATATTAATAATACGATTATGAAATGCCGATAGTAATACTTCTCCAATTAAGCGCATATAACCTGCTAATACAATAAGTGATACGCTTTTTTCGATAAGAAAAAAGGCGATTTCTTTTTCATATTCTTCTTTTGAAGCGTAATTTTTAGGTATAAATGAGAAAACGGGAATATTGTGGCAACGTGCACGCTCTACGGCAAAACAATCGGGTTTATCGGTAACCAAAGCTGCAATTTCGGCAGTTAGGCTACCGTTTTCAATGGCATCAATAATAGCTTGGAGGTTTGTGCCGGCGCCGGATGCGAAGATTGCAATTTTTTTCATGATGATCTGAATCTTAAAGATGCAAAGAAAGTGTTTTTTTGCGATGAGTAGTATGTGATATGTGACGGCGAAATCTTTTTAGTAGGATTTAGCAAAAAAAATGAATCAATAATAAGAGAATATTCCCAAAAGAATATTTTTGCCACTTAAAACATCAATCCAATTAAATTTAATGCAATGAAAAATAATTTCGAATTTCAAAATCCTACCAAATTAATTTTTGGAAGAGGTATGATTGCGCAATTGGCAACAGAATTGCCCAAAAATGAGAAAATATTAATTACTTACGGTGGCGGCAGCGTGAAGCAAAACGGTGTTTACGAGCAAGTTTGCCAAGCGCTGAAAGGATTCGATTATGTAGAGTTTTGGGGCATTGAACCCAACCCCACGGTGGAAACCTTGCGCAAAGCTATTGCACTGGGTAAACAGGAAAAGATTACCTACATTCTTGCAGTAGGCGGCGGCTCGGTAATTGACGGTACAAAATTAGTCGCTTCGGCAATTCCTTACGCCGGCGATGCTTGGGAGCTTGTGCTAAATCCTTCCAAAATAGGAAAAATGATTCCATTTGCTTCCGTGCTTACTCTACCTGCAACCGGTTCGGAGATGAACAGCGGCGCCGTGATTTCTAACACGGAAAAGCAAGAAAAATTCGCATTTTTCTCTTCCTATCCGCAATTTTCAATTTTAGATCCTACCGTAACTTTCTCCTTACCGGATTTTCAAATTGCCAGCGGCATTGCCGATACTTTTATTCATGTATTGGAGCAATATCTTACTGTGCCCGACGAATCTCCCCTTATGGATCGCTGGTCGGAAGGCATTCTGCAAACTTTAATCGAACTGGCGCCCAAAATCAAAGCCAATAAAACCGACTATGATGCGATGTCGGAATTTATGCTTTGTGCTACCATGGCGTTGAACGGTTTTATCGCTATGGGCGTAAGCCAAGATTGGACAACACACCTTATCGGACACGAAATTACAGCGTTACACGGCACTACACACGGACAGACCTTAGTAATTGTAATGTTGGGCACCATGAAAGTGTTGCGCGAACAAAAAAAGGCAAAATTACTACAATATGGTAGTCGTATATTTAATATTAATGACGGAACAGACGAGCAACGCATAGATAAAACCATTGATACCACTGAGCAATTCTTCCGCTCTATCGGATTGGCAACCAGACTAAATGAGTTGAATATCGGCAATGAAACCATTGCCGCCATCAAGAATAGATTTTTAAACCGCGGCACCCGCCTGGGCGAATGTGGCAACGTAGATGGAAACGTTACCGAAGAAATTTTAAACAAATGTTTGTAGAAATGTGAATTATTTTTCTACTTTTGCTCCCCAAAAAAATATCAAAAAATAAAAAAGATAAATATGAAAAAAATTACAAACAATGCTTCTCTCGGCAAACTTGCCATGTTATTTAACGCGCTTATCTTAGGCATGTTTATTGTTTCTATGGTATGCTTGATGAACTTCGACAAGGTAAACATTAAGTTGGTGCAAGAAACACCCGGATACGAAAATGCCGCGCGGGAATTGAGTGATACGGAAAGACCCAGACGCCAAGCGCAAGCTGAAGTGGATTATTACGCACATAAACTAGATACCCTGAAGCAACAACCAGCCTCTGCCGACAAAAAGAAAGCTAAAGAACAACAAGAAGAAATAGAAAGAACTACACACACTTTAGCGGAAAAAGAAGCTGAATTGAAAAGAATAGATGAAGCCATTAATACGCAATTGATGTTTTTTGAAGCTGTTAAGATTCCACACTATGATTTAATGAATCTGGTTAATTCTGCGAAAAAAACCTTCATGATTACTTTGTGGATAACAATTTTGTTATTCGTAGCTAAAGTTCTATTTTTCGCTGCATGGAATTATAAAAATCTCCTTAACCTTCACATCACTTCGCCTTGGATGGCAAAAAGCACTTCGCCTTACTGGGCTTATTTAGGTTGGTTGATTCCGGGTTACAATTTTATAAAACCTTATATGGTATATGCCGAAATATATAACGAAACCAATTACATTCTTTTAGATAAAAATATTATTCAAAAAGATGTTGATTCTAATGCTGATTTTAACTTGGGTATGTGGTGGGGTTTGCTCATAATGGCTGTAGTGGTAATGTCATACATTATTAATGCCACATTCTTCAATGAAGGTCCTATGCACTACAAATTCTCACACCTTGGTGTTGTAATTACTGCAATTGCTTTTTGGGCATTGTATTTACTTCAGGAAACTGTTTTAATTCATAGAGGGATTAAAATGAATCAAATTCTGATTGCGAATCGTCCCAAGTTTGATCACCAGTAAAATCGTCATCAAAAGCATCTTCGTCTGCTTCATCTAAAAAATCGTTTAGAAAATCGTTTTCGGGATCAGATGCAGGATGTTCATCGGGCTTGGGCAGCACACCTTTTGAAAGAACACAACGCGGGTAATCCGCGTTTTCTTTTACCGGTAATGTTTTAAGTAATTCTAAGTAAAATACTTTGGGACGAATAAAATCGTATTCATACATGATATGCTGATGCGGGTCGGTGATAAAATCTTTCAAAACCGCATCTTTCATAATATACTTCGGAATATTTGATGAGGTAGAGTACTCTTCTTCCTCATCATAAGTTGGAGTTTCTAACTCTCTGTCATCCTGCATATCAATGAGCGTAATTTCTTGTTTTTTATTCCATTTGGAATCACAAATCGAAAAAGAAGCTAACTCATGCCCTGTTAACCCAATAGATTCATAAAGAATTTGATGGAACGACTCAAAGTTGTCGGAAGCCAAAATTTCTATATTGCGTTCAAAGTCTTCTACTTCGTCGAATGAAACTTTAAATTTGTAGTAGTACATAATTACATCATATTATGGTAAACACTCGTAACATCATCATCTTCTTCGATGCGCTCAAGCAACTTTTCTACTTCTGCTTTTTGGTCATCGGGAAGAGTTTTCATATCGTTTGGAATTCTTTCGAGTTTAAATTCTTTGATTTCAAATCCGTTTTCTTCCAAATATTTTTGTAATGGTCCAAAGCTTTGGAAATTGGCATAAATCAAGATCGTATCATCTTCTTCAAAGATCTCATCAGCGTCAAAATCAATCAATTCCAATTCTAATTCTTCCAAATCAATGCCCTCTTTTTTAGCTATGGTAAAGCGGCATTTTCTGTCGAAAATAAAATCGAGCATACCTTGCGTTCCCAGCGTTCCGTTGTATTTATTAAAATAACTGCGAATATTTGCTACTGTGCGTTGATTGTTATCCGTAGCTGCTTCAATTACAATAGCCACACCGTGAGGCGCATAGCCTTCAAATATTACTTCTTTATAATCAGTAGTATCTTTTTCGGATGCTCTTTTTATTGCGCGCTCCACGTTTTCTTTCGGCATATTCTCTGCACGCGCATTGTGGATTAAGAGTCTTAATTTCGAGTTTGTGTGTGGGTCGGGACCGCCGGTTTTAGCAGCCATAGTAATTTCGCGTCCAAGCCGGGTAAACACTTTTGCCATGTTGCCCCAACGTTTAAATTTGCGTTCTTTTCTAAATTCAAATGCTCTTCCCATAGTAAATTTTTCTGGTTTTAACGATATGGATTAAGGTTTATTACTGTTTATTTTTTTTTCCGCCAAAAATGGTAACATTGATATACTTTTTCGGATTTTGCTTAATATCAATTAACAAGTCATCCAAACTTTGCAGTGTATTTCCGAGTCTTTCATATAATTCATCCTCATTCAATAACTTAGCTATATTTCCATCTCCTGTGTGCATTTTTTTAACCACTTCTTCCACTTGAAGAATGGTGTTGTTGGTATTCACAATCACTTCTGCTACATTGGCTTTTGCAATAGAGTCTGAAATTTGGTCAAAATTGGCAATAATACGCTTCAATTCGGGAGAAATCTCCGTAAGTGTTTCCGAAAATTTTGAAATTTCCGTTACAATTTTTCCAAAATTAGCTTTGTTTCCCGCAATTATTTGGTCTAATGAAGCAGTTGTAGATTCGATATTATGTAATGTTTGTGCAAGTTTTTCAGCACCGTTTTGGTGTAATAATATATCTTTAAACGACACAGAAATGGTATCTATTGAGGCTAAGATATTAACTATTTGGTCTTTCATTGGTTCTAATGCTTCCATAAATTGCGGAACAACGCCACAAGCAAGTGTATCGCCGGGCTTTGCAAATTGCGCAGCATCCCCTAACTCCAAGCGCACCACAACCCCACCCAACATATCTTTCGACATGACTTCAAAGCGCGAATCTTTCGGTATTAAAAGATTTTCATTGATTAAGTATTCTGCCAAAATTTGCACAGGAGCATGGCTAATGAGCTTCACCCTTGTTACCTTTCCTATCGGATAACCTTGCAGATACACAACCGCGCCGGCATGAAGCCCGCCGCTGTTCTCAAACACAGAATAATAATACTCTTTTTTACTGAATGTATCAATTCCTTTTAAGAAATTGGCTCCAAAATAAAGTATGACAATAGCCAAGATACAAAAAACGGCAACTTTTACTGATTTGGCGCTTCGCTCGGAATGCCTTGAGGGTTTATTTTTTTCGTCCATTTTTTTAAAATAAAGTGCAAAGATAGGATTTTCTAATATTTTTGCAAGCATTTACGTTATTTAGTTGTGAAAATTATAGACCGTTATATTTTTGTGAAATTTTTGAGCGCATTTTTCTATGCGCTGACGCTCCTAATGGCGATTATTGTGGTGTTCGATTTTTCGGAAAACGTATCTCGTTTTATGGATCATAAGGTTCCGTGGAAGGATGTGGTTTTTATTTACTATGTGAATTTTATTCCCCATTTTTTTAACCTCTTTATTCCTCTTTTTACTTTTATTAGTACCATTTGGTTTACTTCCAAACTTTCTTCTAACAACGAAATTGTCGCCATTTTAAGTGGTGGAGTAAATTTTTACCGCATGTTGGTGCCCTATTTAGCCGGCGCACTTTGCATTGCGTTGTTTGCTATTTTTATGTCGAACGTAGTGGTGCCGAAAGCTAATTTTAATTTACAGACTTTTAAAAGCCAACAAATGTCGCGTTGGGCAAAAACAACTACCAATTTTCACATTCGAAACTCCTCAGATAGCTATATTTACGTGGATCGCTGGAGTATAAGCGAGCAAAAAGGACACATGTTTTCTTATAATGAATTGGATGAGCATTTTGTTAGATACAGATTAACCGCACAAGAAATTAGATATGATGACAGTCTGAAAATATGGAAGTTATCCAATTATACGAAACGGATCACTTCGCATGCGGGCGAACAGCTATATTTCGGAACCTCTTTAGATACAATTTTCAACATTACCCCATTAGATTTATCGCAAGACGAAAAAGCTTGCGAAGCAATGACCTTTGGAGAGATTATGACATATATACGTGAAGATAAGGAAAAAGGCGGCGGAATGTCCAAATTTTACATCATTGAAGCACATAAAAGAATTGCAAATTCGATGGGAGTTATTATTATGACATTATTAGGGTTAAGTGTTGCCTCCCGAAAAAATCGACGAGGCGTAGGGGTTCATCTTTTCTTCGGTATCGCTTTGGCTTTTACGTTTGTTTTTTTGCAACAAGTATCCACGGTTTTTTCTATTTACGGCGGATTTTCACCCGCATTAGGAACATGGATGCCGAATATTATTTACGCTTTTGTTTGCGTTTTTATGATACGAACATGCCAGAAATAGAATAATTTAAGGTTTAAAAATTTAAAAGATTTAATGATATGATTACTTTGTTGAGCGATTGGAGACTTCGGGATCCTTATGTCGGAATTTTTAAAGGACAGCTGTTAAATGTATTGCCTAATGTGCAAATTATTGATATTACGCATCATTTGGAGTTGTTCAATCTTTCTCAAACAGCTTTTGTTGCTAAAAACAGTTATTCTTTTTTTCCGGGGAAGACGTTACATATTATACTTTCGGGATTATCTTTTTCAAATGAAACAAAACCGGTATTGCTTATGCATAACGGGCATTTTTTTCTCGGAGAAGATACCGGAGTTTTTTCGATGATGTTTGGCGCCGGAAACAATGTGGAAGCCTACCAATATAACGGTGATATGTTGTTAAGCGCTACCGAAAAATTAGCATGTATGGCATCATGGGTTTTTCAAGGTATTTATGTTGAAAATACAATCCCCTACCCTACTCTAAAATTTCAGCTAAGTAGCTTATCCGAGCCCGATTATAATGCGGAGCGAAAACGTATTTCAGGAAAAATTGCTTATATTGATTCGTGCTGCAATGCCATTACCAACATCCCTGTTTCGATGTTTGAAGCGGCAGGCAAAAGAAAGTTTGAGGCTATCATTTCAACGGCGCGCCCATTAAAAATTACGCGTTGTCATCCGTATTATAACCCACATGAACCGGAAGTTTTTTTGGTTTACAACCGTTTGGGGTTTCTCGAAATCACTTTATTTAAAGGAAATATTGCCGCTTTAGCCGATATTAAAGTGGGAAATAATATAGAAATTGATTTTTCGTAATCTTAAAATGCTGAAAAACGTCTTACTTTTTCTGAGTCTTATATCATCTACATTTATTTGTAGCGCGCAACAAGCAGCTACGGATTCTCTTTTTTATCCCTACGAGGAAGTTATGGATTCTGCTTACCATTCTCATTTCGACTCCCTTTGTTTTTATTTTAATGAATTAACACATATTGATTTTGATGTGAGTCAAAAATCGGGATGCGACACGCTTGTTACACAATTACTTAATCTTACAAGACATTCGCCGGACGACACGTTGTCTTATTTTTGGAGCGTTTTCAATGAAAAACAAATTATTATTTTCAATTTTACCGAAGAAAATCCCGAAGTTTTCATTGCCAAATCGGGGAATTACCACGTAGAGTTGATTGTTACTAACACGCACGGATGTTCTGATACGTTAATTAAATACAACATAATTTCGATAGATAAAATGCCGCAGGTTGATTTTATATTTACGCCTGAAAATGCGCTATTTGCTGAATATTTAGGAGAGGTAGAATTTACAAATTTCACCGATCCGGAGCTTCTACAAGACCCCACCGTGGCTTGGCATTGGGAATTTGGAGATGGTGAAATCAATGCAAATGCTCAATCGCCGGTACACCTTTTCAGCTCGTGGGGCGACTATCACACTACTTTTCATCTGAAAACCAAAAACGGCTGCCAAACAGCGCTAACAAAAACGATAACCATTGAAGATGAGTTGTTTTTCCCTGATACATTAAAGACAAACTCTGACTTCTTCCCTTCCGTTTTTGCCATAACGAATCTGAATGCCAATATCCTCAAAGATGACCCTAATGGATTTAGAACCAATTATTTGTTTATCTATAATGAAGATGGGGCAAACGTGTATGAGAAAAAAAATTACGATACTTACAAGAAAGATGGTGTAATTGTAGAAGGCATTAATGTATTTCCTATAGAAGGTTTATCTGAAGGAATTTACTATTATTCATTTTATTATCAAGGAAAAAGCAAAATGGTGCATTATAGTGGTACATTTTTAATTTATTTATGAAAATCATCCAAAATATTTTAGTTTCCGACGATGTTTTTAATGAATATTTCTGTTGCGACCTCCGTGAATGCAATGGAATGTGTTGTGTTGAAGGCGATGTAGGTGCGCCACTCGAACCCGACGAAATCTCAGATTTGGAAGACAATTACCTCATCTTCAAAAAATATATGACGCCGGAAGGAATTGAAAAAGTTGACGAAAACGGAACTTTTGATTACGATATGGAAGGCGCATTCGTTACGCCGTTGCTGGACGATGAAAGTTGCGCATTCGTCTATTTTGAAGACGGTATTGCAAAATGCGCCATTGAAAAAGCATTTTTAAATGGAGAAATTGACTTTCAAAAGCCGATTTCTTGCCATTTGTATCCCATTCGTATAAAAATATTGCCTGATTATGAGGCACTGAATTACCACCGCTGGGGCGTGTGCCACTCCGCATGCGAAAAAGGGGAAACATTGAAATTGCCACTCTACAAATTTTTAAAAGAACCGCTAATTAGAAGATATGGTGAGGAGTGGTATGCGGAATTGGAAAAAACCGGAACGGCAGAAACAATTGTTAAAAAAATTGATTAAATAATATAATTTCGCGCCTAATTTTATTGCGTATGAAAGTAGCTATTATTATCTCAATTTTTGTACTTACCCCTTTCATTATCATCACCGCTTTCCGTAAATATCAGCTTGCCAAAAATATCGGCACTGTAATTATGGCGTATACAGTGGGAATATTTTTGTCGTTTTTGTTTTCATTTACTGATTTTCTTTCGGCAGCAGAAGCCATTACATTATCAAATATTCAGAAAACATTAATGAATGTTACGGTGCCTTTGGCAATTCCACTCATGCTGTTTAGTTCAGATTTCAAAATGTGGTCAAAATCGCTGCCCAAAACATTGATCGCTTTAATTACCGGAATCGCCGCTGTTCTTGTGGCAGTTCTTGTTTCGTTTTTCTTGTTTAAAGATTCCGGAATTACTACCTTCTCCAAAGTAGCAGCTATGATGGCAGGATTTTATAACGGAGGTTCCATGAATTTTTTTGCCGTAGGACAAGGATTAAATGTAGATGAAACGCTTATTACCATAACCTTAACTTCTGAAATGATCATCGTTTTCCCGTTTCTAATATTTTTAACAGCGGGAGGCTATAAACTTTTCCGTTGGCTCTTGCCCTTTAAGGATGGAGCCATGGTGGTCACAAAAGCCGATTCTAAAGATCCTAATTTAACCGATATTGAAAACTATGATGGAATGCTTACTAAAAAAGTTTTTCCTAAAACAATGCTGGGTTTTTTGTTATCTCTTAGCTTCCTTATTGTTGGAGCAGGGCTCTCTTTATTGATAACCGGCGGATTGAATGAATTAGTTATCATATTAACAATTACCACATTAGCAATTGCTTCTTCTTTTAATAAAAAGATACGTTCTTTACCCAGAACTTTTGAGTTAGGAATGTTTTTTATTCTGATATTCAGCATAATAGTGGCATCGCAATTTGATCCCGTAATGTTTAAAGATGAAGCGCTTCAAATATTCCTCTTTGTATTAAGCATTACATTAATCGCCATTATTTTACATTTGATATTGTGTCGTATTTTTAAAATCCCGGGCGATTTATATTCCGTTGCCATAGTAGGCATGTTATGTTCGCCTCCTTTTATTCCTCCGATTGTAGCCGCTATGGGAAATCGTAAAGTATTAATCAGCGGAATCACTATTGGGCTTGTGGGGTACGCCATTGGCACCTACATAGGAGTAGGGATGTACTATTTATTAGAGTTATTTTAAGAACTGAAAAAGAATCATCATCTAATCATCTCATTATCTAATCAATTTCGCTTTAGCATCCCCAATTACAGCGGCAAGTTCTTCAAAAGTTGCCGCTTTTATTTTGGCTACACTTTTAAAATGTTTTAATAGCTTTTCTTTGGTAACAGTGCCAATCCCTTTAATATCATCTAATTCCGAGTGAATGCTTTTTTTGGAACGACGTTTGCGATGGTGCGTAATACCAAAACGATGCACCTCATCACGAATACGTTGCAGCAATTTTTGCGACTCCGATTTTTTGTCAATAAACACCGGTAACGATTCTCCTACCTTGTAAATATCTTCCAACCGTTTGGCAATACCAATCAGCATAATTTTATCTTGAATATTTAATTCCGTTAGTGCCTGATGCGCCGCGTTAAGTTGTCCTTTTCCGCCATCAATAATAACCAAATCGGGCAGTGGCTTTTTCTCTTCTACCAAACGACTGTAACGGCGTTTTACCACTTCATACATCGAAGCAAAATCATCAGGACCGATAACGGTTTTTATAATGAAATGGCGGTACTCTTTTTTATCGGGTTTTCCGTTTTTAAAATGCACCATAGCGCCCACAGGCTCATCGCCTTGCGTATTTGAATTATCGAAACACTCGATTGTTTTGGGAATGTTAGCCATTTCTAAATCTTTTTGCAAAGCAAGCAATATTCGGGTTTGGTGCCGCTCCGGATCTGCCAGTTCTTGTCGTTTTTGTTTCTCTAACAAAGAAATTTTCGCATTCTTTTGTGAAAGTTCCAATAATTTTTTCTTATCGCCACGAACCGGCACCGTAAAATTCGTTTTTTCTTTATTCAGCCCTATATGAAAAGGGATGATAATTTCGTGTGAAAGAAGCCCAAAGCGTTTTTCTATTTCCGCCATTGCCATTAGTAACAGCTCTTCTTTGCTGTTTTCCAAATTGTTTTGAATTTCTAACGTACAGGTCTGCACAATAGCGCCTTCCACAATTCGCATGAAGTTTACAAAAGCATTATTGTTTCCTTCTTCTATAGAGAACACATCGCAGTACGATATTTCGGGATTCACCACCACTGATTTTCCGCGGTAGGATTCTAATGTTTCAATTTTTTCCTTGATTGTCTGTGCTTTTTCAAACTCCCATGTCTCGGCAAAATGCATCATTTCCGCTTTCAACTGTCGCAGTACCTCACTATGGTTTCCTTTAATGATTTTAATGATTTTTTGGATATTTTCCTTGTATTCTTCCGGTGAGATGAAGCCCGCACACGGAGCCGCGCACTTTTTAATGTGATACTGCAAACAAGGACGTTCGTTTTTTTGCAAAACTTTACAAATACGTATGGGAAACAGTATAAGCAGCGTATTTAATAAAGTGTGCATAAAACGCAATGAGGCATAAGGACCAAACAGCTCTTCTTTTTTTGGATTTGGGTTTCGTGTATAGTACAAACGCGGAAACTCTTCTTTGCTAACTGCTAACCACGGATAACTTTTATCGTCTTTCAGCATCGCATTGTAGCGTGGTCGAAACTGCTTTATCATGCTGTTTTCCAACAATAACGCTTCCCACTCGGAATCTACTACGGTAAATTGAATATCCCTAATTTTGGGAACCAAGATACGTAGTTTGGGATAGTCATCATGTGTTTTTGTAAAATAGGAAGAAACCCTTTTTTTCAATACCTTAGCTTTGCCAATATAAATGATAACACCATTTTCATCTAAAAAACGATACACGCCCGGTTTTTCGGGAAGTGATTTTAATTGCAGAGCGATGGAATCAGTCATTTGTTATACAAAAATTAGCCAATGCAAAAATACTTTTTTATTTTTGCTGTCCGTTTTCTTAGTCAGAACTGTTAATTTAAAGTCCAAATTATTAATTTTTCAATAAACTATTTATCATGTTAAAAGAGGGTATCTTAACTGCTTTGTTGTTTTTTTTAATGACAATTTATGGGCAAAAACTTCCTACGGAGCCATCGCTAAATAACGATATCATTTCTAACTTCAAGCACCTTTCACCGCAGCAACTCTTAGATACAGCCGATTACTATCATAATAAAAACAGTATTGATACTGCTTTGGTTTGCTATAGTTTACTTATTAACACTTCTGTCAAAGATACTGATATTGAACAACAAAAAAGAATTATAGAAGCACTTAATAAAACTGCGAACATTTATTACTATTTATGTGATTATCGCACTGCTTATGAATTATACATTAAAGCATTGATTTTATGTGAGAAGGCGAATTATGAACCCTATAAACTAAGAATTTATAATAATATTGGAAATATCTATTCCACTTTCAACAAATATGATATGGCTAAATTGTATTACTCAAATGCATTGCATCTATGTCGGGATAGTGTAGGCATGGTAATTTTATTAAACAATTTGGGAGCTGCTGAATTGGAAAGCGGAAAAATAGATAGTGCGTTTTATTATCTCAAAGAGTCATTGAATATTAGTAAAAAACTAAACGATAAGCATTCCGGCATACTGAATAATATGGCCTTGCTTTATGAAAAAAAACAGCGTTACGATTCTGCATTTTATTATTATCAACTATCATTAAATGAAGCAAAAAAAAATGGCAATATTGAAGATGAGGCAGGAACGTTAGCAAATTTAGGCGCTTTGTTTTTTGAAATTAATAAAACGGATTCAGCGCAATATTATATCGGTTTATCGAATGCTATTGCTGAACAGAACAATTTTTTAAGAACTTTATCCGCAAATTATCTTACTTTATCAAAAATTGAAAAATCGAAAGGACATAGTAAAAATGCTTTAGAGTTTTTTGAAAAGTATGCTAATTTGAAAGATTCAGCCTTTAATGTGAGTAAATTTGGTGAAATCAATCAATTACAACGTTTGTATGAGATCTCTAAAACTGATCAACAAATAGAACAACTTGTTGTAGAAAAGCAAATTAAAGAACATACCGCATATCTTCTAAGAATTATTCTATTTATTACATTATTTGTTTTACTGTTGGTGAGTGTTGTACTATTGATTATCTTTCTCCAAAAACGAGCATTGAATACTGCTTACAAGGCATTATTTGAGAAGAACCTCGAAATTGTTGATCTTAAAGAAACTTCATCAAAAAAATATTCTGAGAAATATAAGAAAAATACCCTTGTGAGCGATGCTCAGAAAGAACTTTTGGACAAGATTTTAGTAATTATGGAAGATATTCCCACCATTTGCGATCCGAAATTTTCACTTGATAAATTGGCAGTATTGGCAGAAACTAACAATAGTTATGTTTCACAAGTAATTAACAACGTTTTAAAGAAAAACTTCCGCTCATTTTTAAATGATTATAGAATACGGGAAGCGCAACGAATTTTTTCAACACCCGATGATGCTAAATATACCATTGAAGCAGTTGCGCTTAGAGTGGGTTTTAAGTCACGAAGCGCTTTCCGTGACGCTTTTAAAGAGATTACCGGCGTAAGCCCCAATCTTTATTTAAAATTGTTACAAGAGCAAGCGAAGGATTGAAAACCCCTGTTTAAGGTGATTTCTTGGTCGAATTTCGATAATTCGACCAAATAGCCTATGCAAATACAACCATCGTTTGTTGTTATTTCATTAATTCGCAACTTAAAAGTTCAAATTTACTTTATCACTACTGACCGAATGAAAAAAACATGAGGTACACTTCATCTAAATTAAACCAAATAATTACAAATCAAAAATCAAAATTTTATGAAAAATTTTTTTACACTCATCACATGTATGATGGTGGTTGTATCTGCGTTTGCAACCCAACCGAAGTTCAAGCAACTTGAAAACAAACCAACGCTAAAACCGACAATTGATGCAAAGTTCGACCGAACCGATGCTTACGATGCGAAATTCGCAAAACCGGAACACAAACAATTAAACAACGCCGGACAAAAATTTAACAAACCCGAAGCGAAAGTAGAAGAGACACCAAAAACGCCTTCTCTTACGGCAAGAATGGACGAAATCATGCCAAAATTTGATCCGAAAAATCTTTCGAAAATTTCCGACACGAAAGATTATCACAAATGGGACAGCCTTCAACTCATCTATCCTGACGGAAGTATAGTGCAAACCATGTATCTCACTTACACGATTATTGACGGGTTGTATTGGCCCGCACTGTTAACCATCAAAGATATGGCAACAGGAATGATCGTTGGCGAACGTGGCTACGAGTATCACACTGAAGGTCCATTGAAAGGCAAACTTAAAAATTCTCACGATAAAGAGTTCGCGTATGGTGCTTGGTTCGGAGGTAGAGAAGTTTACCATTATAACGTTCAAGGACTTGTTGATACTGTATTCGCTTACAAACCGGACATGATTACCGCAGAATGGGAATTAGAAGCAAAATATGTCTATGATTGGGATGCCAATCAAAACATCGCAAAATTAGTTATTTGGCAACCTCTTATCTCAACCGGCGAATGGGTGATTACCGTTATTCAAACTGCCGAATATCATCCGGATGGTTCACGAAAAAATGTTGTTGCTTGGGGCTGGGCCTTTAGTTGGGTAACCTACCAGGAGCAATGGGAAGGAATTGAAGATAACTATGAGTGGTTTATGGAAGGCGTTCCAACTTTGTGGAGAACATATCTTTGGGAATGGGATAATGAACCAAACACCGACATTTATTGGTTAACCAATAACGGAGTTCCAACCGACGGAAAATTCGTAGGCAGTGTAGAGCTCATAAGAGAGTTCTCCATCGGCAGTGGTTATTTGCTGATGACCCTTGACAAATGGAGTTATTGGAATGAAGAAAACCAAGATTGGAACGGAAACTTCGATAACGGATGGGATATGGTGTACAATAGAGAAGAACGTTTCACGTTTTCGGGTCCTGAATATTATCACAGACGAACCGGTTCGCAATGTAAAAAATTAGTAGGCACGGATTGGGTATTGTCACATGGTGGATATACAGAAACGTACGTCTGGAAAGAAAACCCTAACCATGCCACCGAAGATTGGAGATGGGAAGTGGAAATAAAATCAATTATTCACGGTCCGGGTTGGTGGGGCGCCGGTGACATGATTTATCAAATAGATAGTATCAGATACCCAAAATTCGAGCCCAATACTCACACAAATATCGTGCTGTATCATAAATATATAAATTATCCGGAGATAGACTTGAGTGGACGTGAAGAGATATTTCAATTTAATGCAGCAGGAAAACAAATTGACTGGAAGATGTTTGAATTGATATCTGAGGGAATGGCAGAAGCAATGGGTTTGCCTTCAAGATATGGATTATCTTGGGAAAGCATCGAATACGATGCCAACAATTTTCCTTCCAAATCTATACACCGCATGTGTCGTTACGGATTGGTGGGTGATGACCCCGATGATTGGGATGTTATCAGAGTTTTTGAATATGAACATATTAACGGATATAGAACCTACCAAATGGCTTGGGACGATGAAGCCATGACGATACCTTCTTACATTGGTGGCAGACGATTGGATTTTGATTGGGATATTCCGCTTTCTGATATTATTATGTGGCAGGATATGTATCTCGATGGTGATAATATGACCGGAAATCCATGGTTTCCTGCTTTGATTAAGACTAAGACGATTTATTATGTTGAATGGGGCTCAACTACAATTGATGAGTATATTCATAAGTATTTCTATTCAATAGAAACAGTCGTTTCAATCCAAGAGCCTATGAGCGACGGACAAAAAGCGGCAGTAGCTGTTTATCCAAATCCGGTTAATGATGTTCTGTATATCAAAACCGAGCAAACCGTTCAACAAGTTTTTGTGTTCGATTTCTCAGGAAGACTCGTGATGCAAATGCGAGGTGATAACAATTCTATTAATTTACAATCACTTCCAACAGGAAGCTACGTGGCTCGCATCCATACGGATAAAGCCGTTGTACCGATGAAGATTGTGAAACAATAAAAATTACGAATTACGTCGCAGGGCGATGTGTGAAGTAGTTAATTGTCTGAACTATTATTTAATAACTCAAGACAAAGGGCATTTTGAAAAAAGTGCCCTTTCTTTAATAATTTGAAAAACATCCGTTTTAATCTTATAAAAGTCGTGGTCCAAGAAACATTACTATTTTTGCCTCCAAAATATTATTTTAAAATAAACTGCTTACCATGTTAAAAAAGAGTTTTTTAATAACAATCTTGCTTTTTTCAACGATTGTTTATGGACAAAATCCGCTTTCAAATTCACCTCAAAATAATAACATACTTATTTCAAATTTCATGCGCCTTTCCGCGCAACAGCTCTCAGATACAGGAGATTATTATTATCATAAAAATAGTTATGATACGGCTATGGTTGCTTATAGTTTAATTACCAACTCCTCCGCAAAAAGCACCGATCCTGAACAGCAAATTAGAATAATTAATGCGTTTAATAAAATGGGAGTTATACATATTAATATGTGTGATTATCGTAGTGCATATAAATATTTGATTGATGCATTACGCATCTGTGAAAAATATAATGCAACATCCGAGCAAGTTAAAATAAATAACAATTTAGGACATATCTACTTTCTTTTTAAAAAGTTTGATATTGCAAAATTATATGCTTCAAAAGCATTGAGTTTGTGTACTGATAGTATATCTATTGCAGTTATTTTAAACAATTTAGGAGGTTTGGAAATTGAAAATAGAATAATGGACAGCGCATTTTATTTTCTTGACAAATCATTGCAAATCAGTAAGCGACATAATGTCAATAACTTATTTAGCACTCTAAATAATATTGCTGCGTTTTATGGAGCACAGGCACTCTATGATTCCGCATTTTATTATTGCCATTTAGCATTAGATGAAGCTCGAAAACATAATCGAATAGAAAAAGAAGCCCGATATTTATCAAGTCTTAGTATGTTTTTTTTTGAAACCAATTTGTTGGATTCAGCCCGATTTTATATTAATTTATCAAACTCAATTGCAGAAAAAAATAACTTTTTAGGAATAATGGCGAATAACTATCTCAATATGTCGAAAATTGAAGAGTCAAAAGGAAATATAAAAATGGCTTTCGAGTATTACAAAAAATACGCCACTTTGAAAGATTCAATATTCAGTTCGGATATTTTAGGCGACATCAATCAATTACAACGTTTATACGAAATTTCTAAAACTAATGAGCAAATAGAACTACTCATGGTAGAACAGCAAATGAAAGAACGTACCATTTATTATCAAAGAATTATTTGGTTTATCACACTTTCTGTTTTGCTATTGGCGAGTATTGGATTATTGATTATTTATTTGCAAAAGAGAAACTTAAATATGGCTTATAAAATATTGTTTGAAAAGAATCTTGAAATTATTGAATTTCAAAAAGAGTCATCTGAAATGTATCGAACGATAAACAAAAAAAGCGCGTTTTCCGATAATAAGCAACATGAACTTTTAGATAGAATTTTGATTTTAATGGAAGATGTTCCAATCATTTGTGATACGGAGTTTTCTATTGATAAGCTTGCAGAGTTGGTGCAATCTAATCAAAATTATGTTTCACAAGCAATTAACAATATATTAAAGAAGAACTTTCGTTCGTTATTAAACAGCTATCGCATACAAGAAGCGCAACGGTTATTTTCAGAACCTGACGCCACAAAATACACCATCGAATCTGTTGCATTACGGGTAGGTTTTAAGTCGCCGAAAACTTTCCGCGAAGCCTTTAAAGAAATTACAGGGATAACACCTAATTTTTACTTAAAGTCATTGCAGTAGTATGATAATGCTTCAAAAAATGCGAAGATCAGGGTAATTTCATGAAATTACCCTGATCTCTCTTTTCATAAATATTGTTTAAAACACATTCCTGTTACTTTTGCCACCATTGAAAAATTATAAACCAAATTAATATTATTATGAGAAAATTTACTCTTTTTCTATTTGCAATGCTGTTCATTATTGGCGCAGCGTTTGCGCAAACTACGCCTACCGGCGACTGTAACCCTCCAACCAACTTATCGGTTGAATACGATATTACAACCTGTAAGAGCGCCCACTTAAAGTGGGAAGCACCGACGAGTAAAGGCAAATCCGCCACACCGATAATTGCAAAGATCGTGGATGGAATTACAACCGGCAGAACTGAAAAACAAACCACCGGTAGTAGCGTTTCTGCCAACAGGCTTCCAATTCCCGATGGATTTGTTACAGAGCCGGATAGAAGTATAGTCGGAAATATAACCGGCGTTTATGCCGATGCTTATGCCGGGGATGCCCAATATGGCACTTATCACACGCTTAATTTGGCAAATGGAAACAGAACAAAGATCGGAGATTATATGGCCGACCCGTTTCCCACAGGCGAAGATTATGACGGAACCAATATTTACAGATTATATAATAACGGATTGGTTCAAATGGTGCATGTGGATGGTCATACGATTCATTATGGAACTATTCCCGGTTCTGCTTATACTGTTGGGTTGGCTTATAACTGGGTTGCCGACAATGGAATTTGGTATTATTATCAAGTTTCGGGAAGCACCGCTCCATACAATATTACCCTGTTTTCTCTGAATATGGCTACCTTAACAAGAACTCAAATAGGCTCTGTAAGTTCCGGTTCTTTCCTAAGAGGATTGGCTATGGATAATACCGGCGCTTTATTTGCGATTGCCATAGACGCCGAGTCTTTAGTGAAAATTAATCCTGTTAATGCTCAGATTACTACGGTGGGTCCATTAGGAATTATGCCACGATACGGACAAGATATTGCCTTTGACAGGCAAACCAATACCCTCTATGCTGCACCCCATAACTATCTCGGAGCCGCTTGTTGGTTCGGAACTATAAATACAACTACCGGAGCATTTACGCAAATAGCCAATTACGGTTTTACTCAAATTACTACTTTATGTATTACAAAACCGGCAACTACAACCGTGGCGGCGGCTCCCACCAATTTTTTGGCTACCACTGTAGGTACCACATTGGCTTGTAATCTTTCATGGACTAATCCAACGCACACCGTTGCAGGTAATCCGTTAACCCATATTACTAAAATGGTAATCAAAAGAAACGGAGTAACGATTGCTGAGTTTTTCGATGCTCCTGTGGGAGGTACCATGAGCTTTCAAGATAATAGCGTACCCTCTATGGACGAATACATATATAGTGTATTTGCGGTTACTGCAGAAGGTAACGGCGTAAGTGCAAACACAATTGCCGAATTAGGAATCATCTGTACCATTAAACTTGTTATGGAAGGTCCATTTGATGACAGTTGGACCGGCAGTTCGATCGGCATCACGGTAAATGGAGTAAGTTACGGCACCCATTCGGCCGATGGTTATTACTCTTTAGAAAAAGTTTTACTCTTACCTGTGGGAGAAGTTAAATTTACTTATACTACGACTCCGGGCGCTTATACTAATAACGAAGGTTCATTTAGGATATATGATTATAACAATGTATTGATTTTTGATGCTCCGCGATGGACCTTGTCGGGTTTGGTGGGTAATTTTTTCACATACCAACACAATTGCGCCGGAATTGTCAGATATAACATTTACCGCGATGACAACCTTTTGGTTTCAAATTTTGTAGGAAACACCTATACCGACGAAAGCTTTAATGATTCACAACACACATGGTCGGTAACAGTGGCTTGCAATGAGGGCGGCGAATCTGAGCCGGTAAGTTATACTCCGTTGGCATGCGGCGAGTTGATTCCCGGCGATTGTAATCCCATAAGCAATTTAGCGGTTACTTACGATGCAACAACCTGTATGACGGCTCACTTGAGTTGGGATCTACCGGACAGTAAAGGGGCGGCCCCTAAAAGCGACTTGTGTCAAGTAGCCATTGAATTTTATGGACTAAACGCAGATAGTTGGCGTGCAAGTACAATGAGCCATGGTGTTCATGTTTATGTTGATGGTATTTATCAAGGTACTTATACCCCCGGATTTGTCATGCCTCCGGCACCCGGCGGCGTTTATATGACGCGATTTGAATTGATGTTACCGGAAGGAGATGTTGAAGTAAGATATAATAGAGTAAACAATATGGGATGGGTTAATGAAATGTGGATAAAAATTTACGATTGGGAAGATAATTATATGGGTGGATGTCTTGCTCCAGGTGCAGGTTGTGTGCCCGGCTGGACGGAAGGTCATTTAATAACTTCCTTTAGCAACAATTGCGGCGGTACTTTCAATTATCACGTATATCGCAACGATGTTTTTCTCGGAAAAACAAAACTGCCCTATTTTGATGACAATACTTACAATTCTTCTGTAGGGCATACATGGTCGGTTATTGTAGTATGCAACGATGGCACCGGCTCAGAACCGGTGAGCGCTACTCTGCCGGCTTGCGGCAATACCTGCGATGCCAACCCCGTTACCAATTTGCAAGTGGAATTTGTCGATGACTGCAGTTATGCCCAATTAACCTGGGATGAGCCTGTGAGCAAAAAAGCTTCCACTCCGGTAATTGCAAAAATCACGGAAAATGATATAACCGAAAGAAGCAACGTAGAACAGAATGGAAACCAACATGGGGCTTTAGTACCTTCGTTTAATAGAAACCAAGCTAATGAACAAGTTCATCCTTTTACTATTCCAAGTATAGACGGAAGAGGCCCCAATACAGTGGCTTACGGAATTAATACTTCTCTTGAACCCAATAGCCGCCCTGTAACCATACCATTGAATAATCCTGCATCGGGCGGCAACATTGGAAGCAATGTTATACCCGGCTTGCCCTCAGGAGGCGATTGGGTGAACGGAGAATGGATTGCTTTTAATACCGGAGACAATTATATTTACAGGATCAATCCTGCTAACGGAAGCTATACTGTTGCACCTCATTATGTTCCTGAGCAAGTACTTGGTATGGCTTATCATGTTACCGAAGAGATAGCTTACGTTTATGCCGGCGGCGGCAGCAACAATTTTTGGAAAGTTGATTTGAATACGGGAGCTGCCCAATATGCGTTTACATGTAACACCGGAGGGATGGGTATGTGGTGCTTCACCATCACCAATGAGGGACGATTCATTGGAATGGCCAGCGAGTTTTTACCAAAGAGAACCTTTATTATAGAAATTAATCCTACCACCGGAGCAATAGATGTTTTGGCAGAAGCTCCAATTTTCTCATGGTTTATACAAGATATGAGCATGGACCGCGAAACCAATACCTTGTATTGGGCAGCTACTGCAACAGATGCCACCACTTATGCAGACGGACGTCTGTATAGATTCGATTTGGCAACCCACCAACTCACCTATTTGGGTCCTCTTCCAAATAACGCTAATATTGGAGGATTTGCCATACCGGCAGCTACAGCAGATTTAGCTAAAGCTCCAACAAACGTAACGCTTACCCCTAATGGAAACACCTTGACCGGTACGCTATCATGGAAAAATCCTACTCAAACCATTGGCGGAACTCTGTTAACAAGTATTACCAATATGACAGTTACATACAACGGCAGCCCAGTTGAGGTGATTACTCCGGCAGCTCCGGGACAAGACATGGACATGATTGTAAATGTTCCTCATCCCGGAATACATCAATTTTCCGTTCATGCAGTTACTCCGGAAGGCAATGGTTTCGGGACTACCGCGTCGGCAGAATTTGGCGACATATGTAATATTAAATTTGTATTGAGAGGAGTACATGAAGAGGTTTGGGCCGGTGCATCTATCAGAATTACTGTTAATGGAATAGATTTCGGTGCAGTGGATGGATTTGGTAGTACGAATGTTACAAAAATCGTATCTATTCCTGTAGGAAATGTTGTGCTTACTTATATTCCGGGAATGTTGAGCGATGCCAATTGCTCGTTTGATGTATATAACTTTGCAGATGAATTGCTTTTTAGCGCTCCACAAGGTTCATTGTCTGAACTTGTTGGACAATTCTTCAGTTACTATAACGATTGCGGTATTGGATTCCAATATAACGTTTACCGCGACGACATTCTTATTACCACTGTAAAAGACGGAACTTCCTATAAAGACGTAAGTTATAATCGGGATAAAACACACACATGGAGTGTTAAGGTACTTTGTAAAGCCGGTGGCGAATCTGAGCCGGTGGATATAACTAAAAGCGCTTGCTTGTTCGGATACACTTTAACCCCTACCGATGGCGCTACGGGTGTGGCTCTTGATGCTGAAATTTCCGTTACATTTAAGAAAAATATTATTGAAAATGACTTAACGGGAATTACGATCAACGGCAATGCGGTCACGGGGGCGACTATAACCGAAAATAAATTAACAATACCTCATGATGATTTTACTTATGAAACCCAATATACAGTTCACGTTCCGGCTAATGCCATAACCTATTTTGAGGAAGCTATTACTTGGTCATTTACTACGGAAAATAAGCCGGTTTATACTATTGTGGCTTCCGTTATCGGCGGCAACGGAAGCATTAATCCTTCAGGAAATGTGCCCGTTACTTGGGGTAACGATCAAAAGTTTACTTTCACACCCGACACCGGCTACGAAATTTCTCAAGTTTTAGTAAATGGCGTAAATAATACTGCGGCCGTAGCAGCAGGAGAATATACTTTTGTGAATGTAACCGCTAATCATACCATTTCGGTATCTTTCATCATTAAAACCTACACCATCACCGTAACTCAGGGAACAAACGGAACAGTAACCCCCGGAACTGCTACCGTGAATCACGGTGCAACCCCCATGTACACTATTACTCCCGATCCCGGATACCACATCACAGCTATTTTGGTAGATGGAACTCCTATTACATATACTGTGAATCCCGGAGCAACTGTATCATACGATTATACTTTCGCTCCCGTTGAAAACAATCGTACCATAACAGCCACATTTGCCTTAAATTGCTATGTGCCAATCATAAACGCAGAACATGTTGCGGTAACGCCAACTACTTGCATACCACACGGCTCCGATGTTACTTTTACTTTCACTCCTGATTTTTGCTACCATAATATGGTTGTGCGGATTAATGGTATTGTACGCACTTTGAATGCCAACAACCAATTCACACTTACCAATGTAACCGCAAGACCTAATGTTGTAGTAGATACTGATATTAAAATATTTAGCATCACCGCTACACCTCTTACCGGTATCAACCCTTGGGGTGCTATTACTCCGGCAGGCGTTGTTAACGTAAATTGTGGTTCTGATTTTACGTTCCATTTCCATACCGAACCGGGCTACCGCGTAAAAACGCTTTT
>WQTS01000114.1 GCA_009786185.1 Bacteroidota bacterium | reverse complement strand
GACCCGGATCCTGATCCTTTCCGTGGAGACTTTGAATTTGATACCGCAAGTTTTGTCAGAATTACCGGACTGCAATCGTTGTGTAACATTTTCAACAATACTCAATCTGTAGATATCCTTGTGGCAGGTCCCCAGCATAGTAATTGTATAAGAAGAAATCAAGGAGGTATGCGAAGCCCTGCCGGTAATAGGTTTAATGGCACACCCATCTTAAATATTGATAATGCACTGTCTCAACATTATATCAACTATTATTATGATGAAAATGCAGATAATGCATTGCCAAATAATATAACAAGCAATGTATTTCCTATTCCGATTCCCTTTTCAAATGGCTGCCCTTCAAAACTCGGAACAGGAGGAATTGGAGACTTAGACGGTGCATTATCCCAATACGACGAATGGAATTCCACATACGAATACTGGCTTGCTCAATTCCTTGCATTTGAGGGGGATAATGAAGAAGAGTACAACGCGCTGTTGGATATGGTTTCTCATTACAGTGCGTTGAAAGATAATCACTTCAATTCGATTATTATTGCGATGGATGAAGAAATACAAAGCGGTATGCGGTATGGGGTAAGCGGTAATGATGAAGCGAAAGGCAATAAATCCCCTAATTTTGAAGGGGTGGATGGCGTAGCCGGACGGGGTAGTTTAAACCTTAGAACTTTACTTCTGTACCGCGGCAACTATACCGATTATCTTTCTGTTATTGAAACTTATTTAAAGGAAAATAATTACAAAGAAGCCATGGTTGCCCTAACTAAAATGTATGAACGATTTGAAATTACGGAAGAAGAGGCGTTTGAATTAAACGATTTGAAAACTTACATTTATTGGTTATTGCAATTAGAAGAAACAGAAAACAACATTTACACTTTATCTGAAAATGAGATTAACTATTTAATACATTACGTTGAAACTCACACCGGGCGTGGCAGGGCATTTGCAAATATTATCCTGTGTGAGCTATACGAAGTTTGTATTGAGGAGGAAGAGGAAGAAGGGAGAAAGGGGAAAGAAGAAGGGAGAAAAGAGGGAGAAGAATCCAGCATTGAACCTGTAATCAACAACATTTTACAAGTTTATGACAAGACGTTATTGGATAAAATTACAGTTATTCCTAATCCCACTACAGGTGAATTGAGAGTTGAAAGTGGAGAATTGAAAATTGATAAAATTGATGTTTTTGACATAGTAGGAAGAACTGTATCATCTCATCATCTCATTATCTCATCATCTCATCACAAAATTGACATTTCACATTTGAATTCCGGTATTTATTTTATAAAAACAACTACAAATCAAGGAGATGTCGTTAAGAAAGTGGTAAAGCAGTAATCATTTGAAAGATTCAATAAAGAGTGCAACTACAAAAGTTGTACTCTTTGTTAATTAAAATATCAAGCAATGAAAAATCCGATGAAAATTGTATTTTTGGTTATATGCTTTTTTGCATATAATTTGAATGTAGTAGCTAATGATACTATAAGAATAATTACGAGATTGGCAGGGGGGCACAGCTATAGTATTACAGCCACTCCCGGTAAACAGTTTACCATTGACTGGGGTGATGGTTCTGCGATTGAAACATTTACAGGAACAGGAGACTCTCAGTTTCCGTTTCATTATTATTATAATCCCGGTAGATATGAGGTAACTATTTCCGGATCTGAAGGTTGCTTATTTACAGTTTTTGGTTGTAGTAGGGCAGATACTTTAGACTTAAGTAGCTGTCCGTCAATAATACATTTATATTGTAGCTCTGTCTTTAAAACGCTACGAAGTTTGAATGTAAGCAACTGTAAGAAATTAGAAGTGATATCTGCTGATGATAATCGTCTAAGCATTTTAGATTTAAGTGATTGCATAGCACTTAAAGACTTAAGTTGCGAAAATGGCAACTTAACTCGTATAAACTTGGTGGCAACGGAATTTATATCGTCTTATGAAAATCAACTTCCATTATCCGAGTTGTATAAACTTTCTGAAATGATAAGCAATCCGGCGCTTAAACGCTTAGGGAGACAAAAATTTTACACACAAAGAATTGCTGTAGGTGATTTTGTTGATTTTTCGGATCATAATGAATTTGGAGGCATTAAAACCGTTTTTATAGTAGAGCAAGGAGGCGCACCTGCTCCTCAAAGTGATTATACAATTAAAGATGGCATCATTACATTTTACAAGAACGGATTTTATGACGTAGTCATGACTAATGCTGCCATCATTTCACATCCACAAAACCCTGCTATTGTTATAGCTCCAATTCATGTTATAAATTTTGTACCTGTTCAGGAAATCATAAACATACCCGCTACGGCAACTGTGGCCACGCAAATCTATCTTAGCAATGCAACTGTGGTTCCTAATAATGCCACATACCAATACATTACTTGGAGTATAGCTGATACAGGAGCTACCGGAGCATTCTTTACCGGTAGCCGGCTTAATACTACAGCTCCGGGAATTGTAGTAGTTACAGCTACTATTAAAGACGGCGCTGCTTTTGATGTGCCTTATACACAAGATTTTGCTATTGAAATAAAACCTTTAAACATTGGTGAACCTATACAAGAATTGTCCGGAATTAAAATCTTCCCTAATCCAAGCAACGGAGAGCTACTCATTACTTTTGATGAATTACAGGTTACAAGTGACGAGTTACGGGTAACGATTGTTGATGTTTCCGGGAAAGCAGTGGCGGCTCATCATTTTATGTTTTTACCGACTCGTCAGAAAATTGATATTTCGCATTTGAAGAGTGGGGTGTATTTTGTGAAAATTGCGACAAATCAAGGCGAGGTAGTAAAGAAAGTGGTGAAACAGTAATACTACAAATTTATCCGAATATCCTTAATATTCAACTGAATATTAGTAACATTATTCCATGTGTTTTCTTCTACATGGTATAAAATGTCAAAATCCTTTTGATTGGCAATATGTTCGTAATGCTTTTTTTGGTTAAAAGCAATAGCATCAATGGGTTGGCTGGATTTACTTCGATACAATAGCCTCATTTTAATATGCTTGTCGCCAACAATTTTTCCGGTTCCTTCTTCCACCACCGATTTTGACATAAATACAGGCGCCATGTTTTCAGGACCGAATGGAGCAAAACGTTTCAAATTACTCATGAAATTAGTGGTAATATCACCCAAATCAAGTTCCATATCCACTTCAATTTCAGGAATAAAATCATCGTCGTTTATATTTTGGCACACATATTGTTCAAATTTTTCGGAAAAAGCTTCCAAATTTTCTTTCTTCAACGATAAACCGGCTGCAAATTTATGTCCGCCAAAATGCTCCAATAAGTCGGAACAATGATCAATGCCGTTGTAAATATTAAACTCTTTGATGGAGCGTGCCGACCCTGTAACTAAGCCTTCCGGCGAATCGGTGATCACAATCACCGGCTTGTAAAACTCTTCTACCAAGCGCGAAGCAACAATTCCTATAATTCCTTTATTCCAGCTGGAGTTATATAAAACAATGCTCTTACGGTGTTTAAATTCTTCGCTTGCTAAAATGAGGTTAATCGCCTCTTCGGTAGCTTTTTTATCTAATTCTCTACGTGTATCGTTATGAGAATTAATATTTTTCCCAATATCTAATGATTTATCTTCATCTTCGCAAATGAGTAGTTTTACCGACTCGCGTCCGGTATTGATACGACCGGCAGCGTTAATTCGAGGTCCCACAAAAAACACCAAATCAGAAATTTGTATTTGGCGAGAAAAGATGGTATTTTCTTTAGGCGGATATTGAATTTTAATGCCCGCTTGTTCGATGATAGATTTTACACCTACACGCGGAAAACGATTGATAATGATTAATCCATAGTAAGCTAAAATCCTGTTTTCTCCGGTAATAGCCACAATATCGGAGGCTATGCTAATGGCAACCAAATCTAATTTAGAGAGCCAAAGTTGGTCGGGGAGGTCATGTTTTTGGCAATATCCTTGAATAAATTTCAGCCCCACTCCACATCCGGAAAGCTCTTTATAAGGATAGTGGCATTGCGAACATTTCGGATCAAGAATTGCCGCTGCGTTGGGTAGCGTATCGCCTTCTAAATGGTGGTCACAAATAATGATGTCAATACCATAACTATTAGCTAAATCCACTTTATCATTGGCTTTTATGCCGCAGTCTAAAGAAACCAGAAGCGTAAAATTATTATCACGGCAATACTCAATCCCTTTCTCCGAAATTCCGTAACCTTCTGTGTATCTATCCGGAATATAATATTCGATATATTTTTTATAATCAGCTCCAATCACTTCGCTTAAAAAAGAATAGAGGAGCGCCACGGCGGTAGTTCCATCCACGTCATAATCGCCGTAAACCAATATTTTCTCATTATTCATGATGGCTTGCGATAATCGCTCAACGGCGATATCCATATTTTTCATGAGAAACGGATCATGCAGCTTACTGATGTCGGGATTAAAAAAATTGGTTGCCTCTTCAATGGTATTAATTCCTCTGCTTAGCAACAACACTGCAAGCGGTTCTTCGATATTTAACTTCTTCGCAAAATCTTCGATTACAGCTTGTTCGTGTTGGTTTTTAACTATCCAGCGTTTGTTCATTTAGCCTAATTTACAGAGAGCGCAAATATACATGAAATTTGTTGGATGCCGACGGAATGAAAAAAAATATTTTTAGTTAATAAAGTCACGGTTCAAACATTCCCAAAGCACAATTCCTGCCGCAATTGTAACATTAAGCGAATGCTTTGTGCCATATTGCGGAATTTCAATAGCGCCATCACAGATAGAAAGCAGCTCTTCGCTTATTCCAAATACTTCGTTTCCTAAAATAATTGCTATTTTTTCTTCCGGAAACCGGAATTGATTCAAGAAAACAGATGAGTCGGTTTGTTCAATGAGGAAAACTTTTGTGTTATTTTTTCTTAAATGATGTACTAAATCTACTACATTTTCGGCATATTCCCACTCTACCGATTCGGTAGCGCCCAACGCGGTTTTGGCAATATCTTTGTGAGGCGGCGTGGCGGTAATGCCGCACAAATAGAGCTTTTCAACGGCAAACGCGTCGCAGGTTCTGAAAATAGAGCCTACATTATTCATACTTCGGATGTTGTCTAAAATTACAATGACAGGGATTTTTGATGTTTTTTTAAACTCATCAGAGGTAATTCGTCCTAATTCGGCCATTGATAGTTTTTTCATAGTTTATTTATTGATTCTAAAGCTATTTTTAGAACTCTGATGACACTGATTTAGCAGATTGACTCTGATTTTTGTCTTTAAAATCAGGATTATCACGCCTAATCAGTGTCATCAGAGTTCTATTATAAATTATAGTTTTGCCCCTTTCAAAAACACTTGTTCAATTTTATTACTTCCAAACGCATAAGGCATAAATTCCAAAGACGGAATAGGTTTTGTAATATAAAAATTCGCCATTTTTCCTTTTGCAATTGAGCCTGCTATATCGCTTATTCCCATGGCGTAAGCCGAATTTATGGTGGTCGCATTGATCGCTTCTTCCGGAAGCATTTTGTATTTGATACAGCCCATGGAAAGTATCAATTGCATGTTTCCGGATGGAGAAGAACCCGGGTTGTAATCAGAGGCTAAGGCTATAGGCAGTCCGGCATCAATCATTTTACGCACAGGTCCGTAAATCATACCGAGAAAAAATGCAGCACCGGGTAAAAAGGTAGGCATTGTTTCCGAATCAAGTAAATGTGCAATCTCTTCATCTCCTGTATATTCTAAATGGTCAACAGATAAAGCATTATATTTTACCCCCACCTGAATGCCGCCCGAATAATCCAATTCATTGGCGTGAATTTTAGGACGCATGCCATATTTCATACCTTGCATGAGGATGCGCTCCGTTTCTTCTACCGTAAAAAATCCTTTATCGCAAAAAACATCAATAAAGTCGGCAAGTTCTTCGGCAGCAACCATCGGAATCATTTCATTAATAATAAGATCCACGTACTCTTGTTGCTTTCCTTTGTAATGTAACGGTACGGCATGTGCACCCAAAAAGTTGGAACGAATAATTAAAGGCGAATTTTTCCTTAACTCTCTGATTACGCGCAACATTTTCAGCTCTGTTTCAGTGGTTAATCCATATCCGCTTTTGATTTCTACGGCGCCGGTACCCAAAGAAGCCATCTCTTGCAAACGCGCCCAAGCCGCATTATACAATTCCTCTTCACTTGCTTCCGACAAACGTTTTGCGGAATTTAAAATGCCGCCACCGCGCTTGGCAATCTCTTCATAGCTTAACCCTTTTATTTTATCAACATACTCAATCTCACGACTTCCCGCATACACAATATGCGTATGAGAATCGCAAAAAGAGGGAAATACGAATCTTCCTGTGGCATCAATCTCCTCTATTTTTTCTTTAATTTTTGAAAGTATTGTAGGAGAAAAATCGGACATTTTGCCAAAGTCAATAATTTTTTCTCCTTCGGTTAACAAGTATGCATCTTCAATTTTGTGAAGCGTTTGCATCTCTTTTCCGGCACGCCAAATCATAGGTCTTTCTTCAACCTGCACCAATTGTTTGATGTTTTTTACTAATATAGCCATTTTATTTTTTTTATTTTTTAACCACTAAGAACACAAAGAATGCACAAAGTACACAAAATTAAAGTTATATCATTTAAATCTTTGTGTTTTTTGTGAAAACCCTTTGTGAACATTGTGATTTAATATTTTAACTTAGATTTTAGATCGTATTTCATCTCTCATACGAATCGCTTCATTCCGTGCACATTCGCCAAAATGTGTTTCTCCGTTTTCTACTTTTTTGTATGCTAAGAGGATGGAACGCGAAGCATTTACTACACCGCCATTTCCATTTTTCAAATAAAGTGCAATATCTTCGGCTTTTCCGCCTTGCGCACCGTAGCCCGGAATAAGGAAGAACGTGGAGTCTAATTGTTTACGAACATCACGTGCCTCATCGGCATGCGTGCAGCCCATTACACCACCGATAGAAGAAAAACCGCATTCACCTATAAAATCTTTACCCAAAGCATTTAATTTTTCTCCTACAACATTATATACACGCTTGTTAACCTCCGTAGGCAAATATTCAATATCTTTTGCTCCTTCATTTGAAGTTCTTATTAATACGAAAACGCCTTTTTCGTTCTCTTTTATGAATGTTAAAAAAGGTGAAATCGTGTCCATGCCCATATAAGGATTTAGCGTCATAAAATCAGCTTCAAAATCTCCGGAAAAGTGCGCTTTAGCGTACATTTCAGCAGTTTTGGCAATATCGCCGCGCTTTACATCGGCAATAATGATCGCTTTTTGTTCACGCAAATAGGCTAATGTTTTCCTGTAAGCTTCCAAGCCTTGCATGCCGAAAGCTTCGTAGTAGGCAATTTGCACTTTAAAGCCCGCGGAAACATCCAATGTAGCATCAATAATTTCTTTATTAAAAGAAAAAAGCGCATCGCTAATATGTGAAAAAGTTTTGGAGAAGTTGATCGGAAGATATTCATAATCAGTATCTAATCCTACACACACGTGTCCTTTTGCGGCAACATGCGAAAAAAGTTTATCTATAATCATAATGGTTTTTATTTAGGTACTCTTAATATATAAGTTTTATTGCCATGCACCGGTAGTCTTGTGCTTCGCAACCACGGATTTAGTTCTTTAAGTTGGCGATACAAAATATTATTTTCAGTGCAATACTCCCTCAAATCTCCAATAGTTTTATCAATAATAATCTCTTTGTAATCAATAGGTTTGTAAAATTCATTTGCTGCAATACGAATATTATACAGTTCTTGATTTTCAAACATTAATTTATATGAAACACAACGATTTACATAACGAGAAGTTTCTTGATTCAAATGTAAATCCCAGTAATTATTAATTTGTTGTTCTTGCATATTTTTAGAAAGCCCGGCTTCTCCCATATTGTACGCAGCCATAGCTAACGACCAGCTGCCGAACTGTTTATTCAGCTTCTTCAAATATTTGCAAGCGGCACGTGTCGCTTTTTCCAAATGATAACGTTCGTCCACGTGTTCGTTAATTTCTAACCCATAATGTTTGCCGGTGGCTTCCATAAACTGCCAAAAACCGGACGCTTTTGCCGGTGAAACCACATTTTCCAAGTTACTTTCGGCGACGCACAAATATTTCATATCATCAGGAACATTTTCCTCTTTTAATATTTTTTCGATAACAGGGAAAAAGCGCGTAGAGCGTTTAAACGTAAGCAAAGTTCGGGAATGTTGATAGCAATGAATGATGAGCTCGCGATCTAAGCCTTCTTTTACCCAGTATAGATGTAGTGGAATGGGTTCGCCGCAGAAATCGATTTGGTCGGGGAGGGGAGGGGAAGCCAAAACGTTTTCATAATGAGATTGAGGGGCGTCATGTAGGGGTTGAAAATTTTCAACCCCTACATGATTCGTATCAACATTGGATATTGCATATATTCCCAATACACAAACAATTAATCCAAAAATAATTATTCCGGTAATTTTAACTTTCATATTTTAATTTTAAATACGTTGCAACACCTTTTCTACCGCAAGCACCACATGCTGCGTATCCAATCCATATTTCTGCATCAACTGCTCTGGTGTGCCCGATTCACCGAAGTGATCGTTTACTGCTACCATTTCCATAGGAACAGGAAACTCGCGCACTAATAATTGTGCGATAGAATCACCCAAACCGCCGTTTCTAAAATGCTCTTCTGCTGTAATTACACGTTTGGTTTTGCGAACACTTTTTAAAACGGCTACTTCATCTAAGGGTTTTATAGTATGAATATTGATAACCTCCGCATCAATTCCTCTTTCTTTTAATTGTTCCGCAGCCTCTAAAGCGTGCCAAACCAAATGGCCTGTTGCAATGATCGTTACATCAGCGCCTTCTTTTAGCAAATTGGCTTTTCCAATTTCAAATAATTGGTTTTCAGGTGTAAAATTCGGAACTACAGGACGCCCGAAGCGCAAATACACCGGACCTACATGTTTAGCAATTGCCAAAGTTGCCGCCTTGGTTTGGTTAAAATCACACGTATTGATTACGGTCATGTTGGGCAACATTTTCATGAGACCAATATCTTCCAAAATTTGATGCGTGGCGCCATCTTCGCCTACTGTGATGCCGGCGTGCGAGGCAATAATTTTCACATTAAGATTGGAATAGGCAACCACCATGCGAATTTGGTCGTAAACCCTTCCCGTAACAAATGCGGCAAATGAGCCGCAAAACGGGATTTTTCCACTTAACGCCAAGCCGGCAGAAATGCCTATCATATTGGCTTCCGCAATGCCGGTTTGGATAAAACGTTCAGGAAACTCTTTCTTGAAAGCATCCATTTTTAAACTGCCTGTTAAATCGGCGCATAAAGCAAATGCATCAGGATTTTCTTTGCCTACTTGAAGCAAGGCTTCTCCGAATCCGGAGCGGGTGTCTTTGTAGTTGAGTGGGGTCATGATATTATTTAAAAATTTAAAGATTTAAAAATGTAATGTAAGGGCGCAAAATTTTGCACCCCTACGAACGAACCTGCAAACGCATGCCGTCATATTTTGTGAAATAACGTTTTAAAGGATATGTGGAAGGGCCGGTAATTACACCGCCGTCTAGAATGCTAAATAAAGATTCACATCTTTGGCATCGTAAAGTAATGCCGCCGGGTTCTACCCAAATCCAGGAATCTTCGTGATCCCAGTCGTAGGGACACGCTCTATCGAAAGCGGTAAATTCCCATTCGCTCAATCTGTACACTACAATTCCGCTTACGCCGCCGGTAAAATACATGTGTCCTCCGTAATAATTCAAATCAAGGAAATTAACATCATTAGGATATATCCAAAAATTGACGGGTACCCGTGGTATTGGAAAATCATTCCTATCGCAACTGATTGCCAGACATAAAAAAACTCCAAGAAGAATGTATTTAATATGTTTCATTTGTCGTCTTATTCCCCCATTTGTCCCGCCGCATATTCTTTATCAATCACAATTTTCTTTTTTCCGGAAGATGGAAATTCGTACATAGCGTTGGTCATAATGCGCTCCATAATAGAGCGTAAGCCACGTGCACCTAATTTTAACGCAACCGTTTTATCTACAATATAATCTACTGCATCTTCGGTGAACGATAAATCAATCCCGTCGAAAACAAATAAACGCTCATACTGCTTAATTAGTGCATTTTTGGGTTCTAATAAAATGCGTTTGAGTGCTTCTTTGTCTAAAGAGGATAAATAAGTAATCATAGGAAAACGCCCGCAAAGTTCCGGAATCAATCCGAAAGTTTTCAGATCTTGTGCGGTGATGTACTGCATCATGTTGTTTTTATCCAATACCCTGTTTTCCTGATTATAACCGATGCGATTGGTATTCAAACGTTCGGCAATAATTTTATCCATTTGGTTAAATGCACCACTGGCGATGAACAGAATATTTTGCGTATTCACCACAATAAACTTTTGTTCCGGATGCTTTCTTCCACCTTCCGGCGGCACGTTTACTGTTGTGCCTTCCAACAATTTCAACATGGCTTGTTGCACGCCTTCGCCCGAAACATCGCGGGTAATGGAAGGATTATCAGCGCCTTTGCGTGCTATTTTATCCACTTCATCAATAAATACGATGCCGCGCTCTGCTTTTTCCACGTCGTAGTCGGCGGCTTGCAATAAGCGCGAAAGAATGCTTTCCACATCTTCGCCCACGTAGCCGGCTTCGGTAAATACGGTAGCATCGGCAATGCAAAACGGTACGTCTAACAAACGCGCAATTGTTTTGGCTAACAATGTTTTACCGGTTCCGGTTTCTCCTACCAGCATGATGTTCGACTTTTCCAATTCCACATCATTATTATCTTGGGCAGCGTGAAGTAATCGTTTGTAATGGTTATACACTGCTACGGAAATCACTTTTTTCGCCTCCTCTTGCCCGATGACGTACTCATCTAATCTTTCTTTAATCTCAATCGGTTTGAGTAAATTGAATTTTAGTTCACTTTTTTTACGTTTTCCTGTCTGGACACGGTAATCTCGAAGAATTTCGCCCACAGCTTCCGAGCATTCTTCGCAAATTACACCGTTAATTCCGTTTACTAAAAATTCGTTTCCTTTGATGGGGCGTCCGCAGAAGGAGCAGTGTGAGGTTTCTTTTTTAGGCATGAATGAGTTTTTTTCGGCGCGAAAATAGCAAAATCTATTATAAAAATTTTATTTTTGCCCAAATTAATAAGTTGAAAAAAGCGCTTATTATTTTCTTAAAAATCTCCTTTATATCTTTTCTTTTAGGAATTGGTTGCTGCTTTTTTATTGTACTGAAAGCTCCTACTTCCGGAAAACAAGAGAAAGTTGAAACTGTAATTCCACAAACCGATATTGAAGAAGATGTAGAGGTTGTGCGTGCACTTCTTTTGTTTCACGCTGCCGATTATTTTGTTTACAGAGGTGCACCCATTGGGTTTCAATATGATATGCTCAGAGAATTGGAAAGAGGAATTGGAAAAAATGTAAATATTAAAGTAGAAGCCGACGCAAGCAAGATGCACAAAGAATTATATAGCAACAATTACGATATTGTTATTATGGACTTTCCTCATAACGGCTTTTTACTTCCATTTATAAGTCGTTCTATTTCACATTCTTATTCTTATCCTGTATTGGTATCCGGAAATAAAACGGATACAGCGAATATAGGCCCCATAATAGTTTCGAATGATTTTTCAGCTAAGCTTTTTTTTACGAACGATTCGCCTTATAGCAACTATCCTATTCAAAGAAACAATGCTCGTACTACGGAAGAGCTTTTTGAAAAAGTAGATCATGGCGAAATTCCTTATCTGATATGCGATTATAATCAAGCAATTACCTTGCTTTCTTTTTATCCTAATGTACGAATTTTAGATAAAGCCGGACCTCAATTTGAGCGGCGTTGGATTTTAAATAAAAAAAATGCACAACTTAATGAAAATATAAATTATTGGCTGTTAGATTTTAAGAAAACGCCGAAATATCGTTCATTATTACGAAAATATTTTTCTCAAAAATCTCCCATAATTACATCTTTTGCAAAAAAACAACAAAGCGATATCTCTCAATATGATGCTATTATAAAAAGGTACGCCCAAAAATATGATTTCGACTGGCGCTTTGTTGCTTCTATTATTTTTCAAGAAACCAAATTTATTCCCGGATTAACCGGAAGAGGTGGAAGTTATGGATTAATGCAGTTGATGCCGGCGGTTATGGAATATTATGATATTTCAGAAGAAGATAATGATGAGGCGAATATACGCGCAGGAATTCAACATCTTAATTTAATTAGAAAATATTTTGATGATATTGAAGATGAAGAGGAACGACTTTATTTCATCGCTGCATCTTATAACGCCGGTCGTGGGCATATTTTTGATGCACAGCGTTTAAGCGCTAAATATAACTATGATTATAAAAAATGGGACAATGTTTCCAAGTATTTGATATTAAAATCACAACAAGAATTTGCTACAGATTCGGTGGTAAAATCAGGATATTTTCCCGGCATACACGCGGTAAGGTATGCCGAGCAAGTTATGAATCGTTATCTTATCTACAAAACAGCTTATCCATAAACAAAATAAATACTAAATTTTAACTTTACAATGCAAAAAGTTACTCCAAAAAAAGCACTTGGTCAACATTTTCTCAACGATGAAACGATTGCAGAGAAAATTGTACAAAGTATTACTTTAAACAACACTTCTATTTTAGAAATCGGACCCGGCATGGGCGTATTAACGCAATTTTTATTACAACATGAAAATAAAGACTTTCAAGTAGTTGAAATTGATGCCGAATCGGTGCTTTATCTACAAAAAAAATATCCTTCTTTACAAATCATTTCAGGTGATTTTTTGAAATTGAATTTATCTGAATATTATACAGAAAAACTTACTATTATCGGCAATTTTCCTTACAACATTTCTTCTCAAATATTGTTTAAAGTATTGGAAAATAAAGATATCGTTACAGAGTTAGTAGGCATGTTTCAAAAAGAAGTGGCAGAGCGTGTGGCATCCAAGCCCGGCAAAAAAATGTATGGCATTTTAAGCGTTTTACTACAAGCTTATTACGATATAGAATACTTATTTACGGTAGATGAACATCTGTTTACGCCACCGCCGCAAGTGAAATCCGGAGTAATTCGTATGATTCGCAATTTCGATAAAAAACTGCATTGCGATGAAACGTTATTTAAGAATGTGGTGAAAACTGCTTTTAACCAACGCAGGAAAACGTTGCGTAATTCATTGAAAAGTTTTTCATTTTTAGAAGAATACAAAGAAAATCCTATTTTTGGCATGCGACCGGAGCAATTGTCGGTGAGGGAGTTTGAGGAGATTTGCTTGATGTCTGAACTATGATTTTAACAAGATTGTTATGATTAGCATGATTAATTCAACTATTTTTAAAAATATGATGTTATTTTGCGCTTGAAAAATGTAGGGCGTAAGATTTTGCGCCCCTACTTTAAATTTTTAAATTTTTAAATCGTAATTTATGTTTACCGGAATCGTAGAAAAAACAGGAAAAATCGTTCACATCGAACAAGATAAAACAAATTTTCATTTTACTATCGAAGTGGATTTTGCCAATGAATTGAAAGTTGACCAAAGCATGGCACACGACGGCTGTTGTTTAACTGTTGTTAAATTAGATAAAGAAAAGCAGCAATACGTGGTAACTGCCATGGATGAAACTATGCTGAAAACCAACTTGAAGACATGGCATGTGGGTTACGAAGTAAATTTAGAGCGCAGCATGAAATTAGACGCGCGTTTTGATGGACATATTGTGCAAGGGCACGTAGACCAAACCGCCGAGTGCGAAAAAGTGATTGACGAAAACGGAAGTTGGCGTTACTACTTTACTTACGATGTAGAAAAGAATAATTTTACTGTGCCCAAAGGCTCCATTTGTGTAAACGGTGTGAGTCTAACGGTGGTAGATTCTGAAAAAGGACGTTTTTCAGTGGCAATTATTCCTTATACTCAAGAGATTACAAATTTTCATAATTTTAAAAAAGGAACTGTTGTAAATATTGAGTTCGACGTTTTGGGCAAGTATGTTCAAAGGTTGTTGGAAGAATATTTTGCGGCTACAAAATAAGGACGTTTGATTGCCGTTTTACAACGTCGCATTGTAGGGATAGGGCGCGCCCTATCCCTACAATAGTAATTAAATAATAAAAAAATATGGGTATTTACATGCAGATTTTGGGTTTTGTCCTCAGTTTATCACTTTTAATTTTTGTTCATGAATTGGGGCATTACATGTTTGCCCGACTTTTTAAAACACGCGTAGAAAAGTTTTATTTGTTTTTTAATCCCGGGTTTTCTTTATTGAGAATGAAGAAAATAGATGGAAAATTTCAATTTAGCTTTTTCTCTTCGCAACCGCCGGAAGAGTGGGCAGAGCACCCCGAAGCCACTGAATGGGGCATTGGTTGGTTGCCTTTTGGCGGCTATTGCTCCATTTCCGGAATGGTAGATGAAACCAAAGCGGCAGAAGATTTGGCGAGCGAGCCACAACCTTGGGAGTTTCGCTCGAAACCTGCTTGGCAACGTTTCTTTATTATCGCCGGCGGCGTTATGATGAACTTTTTAACGGCAATTGTTATTTATACCGCCATCATGTTTACGTGGGGAAAACAATATGTTCCGCTCGAAAATGCCGAATATGGATTCATGTTTTCCGATGCTGCACAATATGCAGGATTTCAAAATGGCGATAGAATTGTTTCCGTAGATGGCGCAACACTCCGTACTATCGCTGATTTTAAAACAAAACTTTTTATGGATAATCCCAAGGAAGTAGTGGTTTTGCGTAATAATCAATTAGATACATTATATCTGCAAGAAGATAATTGGAAAAAATTATTGGGTGATAGTTTTTGTGAGTTTAATTTTCCTTTTGTAATAAGAGAGCTTATTGCCGGCTATCCCGCAGCGCAAGCCGGATTGATGAAAGGAGACAGCTTGGTAGGCTTGGACACTTTGCAAATTTACCTGTTTTCAGATTTTCAAGAAGAGTTTAATTATGCAAAGAATAAGGAGGTTACTCTACATTTTTATCGTGGCGACAGTTTATATTCTGTACCGATATTAGTGAGTGAAGATGGGAAAATTGGTGTTTACCCCGTAGGCCCGGAGAGATATTTGCAAATAATAACTGATAATTACGGCTTTTTTGAATCTATTCCGGTGGGAATTAAAGAAGGTGTGAATACACTCACTTTTTATGTGAAGCAATTTAAACGCGTGTTTACCAAAGAAGGCGCTACTCAAATTGGTGGTTTTATTTCTATTGGAAATATTTTTCCTAAATCTTGGGATTGGAGGATGTTTTGGTCTATGACGGCGTTACTCTCTATAATTCTGGCGTTTATGAATATATTGCCGATACCGGCATTAGACGGCGGTTACATTCTTTTTATCTTTATAGAAATGATAACAGGAAAAAAGCCCAGCGACAAGTTTATCGGCTATGCTAATACGGTGGGCTTTGCCCTTCTTATTACACTGTTGCTTTATGCTAATGGATTGGATATTCTCAGGCTTTTTAGGTAAAGATGAAAAATTTGCTTTATAAATAAGCACTACAGCGCAAAAAATATACTTTTGCCGCTTGATTTATGAAAAAGATTATTCCACCTGTTGATATAAACCTTTTAGAGCAAGAACTTACGGAAGATAAGTTTCTGCGTGTTACTAATGCAGGCAATAATTCCATCTATATTGTAACGGCACACGATGCTCCCAATGTGATGCGCGAACTTGGGCGCTTGCGGGAGCTTACCTTTCGTGCAGCCGGCGGCGGCACAGGAAAAGAAATGGACATTGATGAGTACGATACAGCTGAAGTTCCATTCAAACAATTGATTGTTTGGAGTAACGATAATAAAGAGATTGTGAGTTCCTACCGTTTCATTTTTGGCAAAGAAGTGCCATTGGATGAAAATGGTTATCCGCACACGCCGACCTCAAAATTGTTTCACTTTTCTAAAAAATTCATAGAAGGTAAATGGTTGAAAACGATAGAATTGGGACGTAGCTTTGTGCAACCTAAATATCAAGGCACTACCAATCCACGCCTTGGGCTTTTTTCATTAGATAATCTTTGGGATGGATTAGGCACTTTAGCTGTGGATTATCCGGATGTGAAATTCTTTTTGGGGAAAATGACTATGTACAACAGTTACAATCGCTTAGCTCGAAATTTGATTCTTTTCTTTTTACGAAAATACTTTAGGGGCGATAAAAATTTGATTGCGCCCATTCATGCGGCAACGGGAGATAAAAGAAAGCAAGTGTTTCGTTCTATTTTTAGAAACGGTACTTATAAAGAAGATTTTAAAATACTTAATGATAATATTCGTGATTTAAAAACGACCATTCCACCGCTCATTAAAAGCTACATGTCGCTTTCCTCTACGATGCGGTGTTTCGGCGTTTCGGCAAATCCGGAATTCGGTCCGGTGGAAGAGATCGCCATTATGATTAAAATTGCGGATATTAATGAGGATAAGAAGAAGCGGTATATTTATTCGTATAAGAAGAAGAAAAAGCAGAAGACAGAAAGCAGAAAGGAAAAGGCATGATAAAAACCATTACCTTTTTACAGAGCGAAGTGGATTGGCGCAAAGCGCCCCCGCCATCATTGCCCGAATACGCATTTATTGGACGTTCTAACGTTGGAAAATCTTCGCTAATCAATATGTTAGCGAATAATAAATCGATTGCAAAAACTTCTTCCAAACCCGGAAAAACGCAAACCATTAATCATTTTTTGGTGAATAACGCTTGGTATTTGGTGGATTTGCCCGGCTATGGTTATGCAAAAATATCGAAAACTATGCGCGAGAAGTGGGTAAAAATGATTCACGATTACCTCGTTTTGCGGCAAAATTTACAAACGATTTTCGTGTTGATTGACGCTCGTTTGGAACCGCAAAAAATAGATCTGGAATTTATTAACTCTTTGGGTGAAAAGCAGGTGCCGTTTGCACTTATTTTTACGAAAGCAGATAAACTTTCTTCATCGCATGTGTCGAAAAATGTGGAAACATTTAAGCAAGCCATGTTAGAAACGTGGGAAGAGTTGCCTCCTGTTTTTGTTTCCTCTGCCGTTACCGCGCAAGGGCGAACGGAAATTCTTGATTTTATTACCGCTATAAGCTCCGAAGCCCGATAATTTCACGCACTTCACGCACCGTTTTGACTGCGCTTTCACGTGCTTTCTCGGCGCCTTGTTTGGCTACTTTTCTTAAATAATCGTCGTTGCTACGCAGTTCTAATATTTTTTCATAAATAGGAGCGGTAAATGCGATCATGTCCACAGCCAACTGTTTTTTCATGTCGCCGTAGCGAATTTGACAAAGGTTGTATTGTTCTTCAAAAAACTGTAAGGTTTCAGGTGCGGAAACAGCTTTCATTAATTGAAATATATTTTCAATGGCTTGCGGTTTCTCTTGGTTGGGTTCTGTAGGACCTGAGTCGGTTACCGCTTTCATTACTTTTTTGCGAACGGTTTCGGGGTCATCGGAAAGATATACACAAGAAGCTTCATTGTCAGATTTTGACATTTTAGTGGAGCCGTCCAAGCCCGGAATTTTCACTAATTCATTGCCAAAATTATAAGCTACAGGTAATTTGAAATATTCGATTTCGTAAGTATGATTGAATCGTTGTGCGAAATCGCGGGTCATTTCCAAATGTTGCTCCTGATCTTTTCCTACCGGTACTTTATCTGCATTATGAATAAGAATATCAGCAGCTTGCAAAACAGGGTAGGTGAGGAGTCCGGCATTGACATTATCGGGATGGCGGCGTACTTTTTCTTTAAAAGAACTTACACGTTGTAACTCTCCCATGTAGGCTAACATATTGAATAATAGATATAGTTCTGCTGTTTCAGGCAAATCGCTTTGCACGTACAATGTTGATTTTTCGGGGTCTAAGCCTGATGCCAAATAATCTACCAATACATTTTTGATGTGCATATTGAGTTCCGATGCTTTAGGATGTGTTGTAAGTGAGTGATAATCTGCAATAAAGAAAAAACAATTTGCTTCATTTTGCATTTTAATAAAATTGCGAAGGGCGCCAAAGTAGTTGCCGAGATGCAAAAAACCGGTGGGGCGGATGCCGCTGACTACAGTTTCCATAGATTTTCAAATTAAGGTTCGCGAAATTATATGAATTTCTATAATAGATACGAAAAACTGTTTTTTACACGGAGAATCACAGAGAAGGCACAGAGAACCACAGAGTTAGAAATAGCAATCTCGTTTACCGGTATCGATTGCTTCTAATTCTTTCATGATTTTTTCTTTAGCCTTAGTATCAGGCATTTGGTTAATCATTTTTTCGATTAAAGCCAAGCCTTTTTTGCGCGTTTCATTACCGGCGAAATCGTACAAATATTCTTTAAAAGAGAATAGGGCGTTGGGTAAACAGAATTGCTTGATTAATCCGGGTTTTGCCAAATCCATGAAGTCGGCGCCAATTCTGCCGTGGCGGTAGCAGCCGGTGCAAAATGAGGGAATATAACCGCAATCAATCATGCCGGAGATCACTTCTTCCAATGAACGATGATCACCCAGCGCAAACTGGCTTCCCGATTTGTCGGCAACATGGCTGTAAGCGCCCGGATTTGTTCTTGAACCTGCTGAAATTTGACTGATGCCGTAGTTAAATAACTCTGTACGAAGCTCATCACTTTCTCGCGTACTCAAAATAATGCCGGTATAAGGCAACGCAATGCGAATAATGGCGATAATTTTTTTGAAATCCTCATCTGAAACTTTGTAGGGAATATGATCGGGTAGAGGAGCGCCTTCGGCAGGCTCTATTCTCGGAAAACTAATGGTATGCGGTCCGCAGCCGAATTGTTTTTCCAAATTTTTGGCGTGTTCCATCAAAGCCAAAATCTCGAAACGGTAATCGGCTAAGCCAAATAAAACGCCCAATCCAACATCCGGAATGCCGGCTTCCATAGCGCGGTGCATCACATTTAGACGATACAAATAATCGCTTTTCGGAGTGTTTTCCGGATGATATTCTTTATATAAGACAGGATCGTAAGTTTCTTGAAAACAAACATATGTGCCGATCTTTTCTTTTGCCAATTGCCGAAACTCTTCAACTGTCATAGGTGCCAGCTCCACATTAATTCTCCTAATGTTATCTTTACCAACATGTATGGAATATATTCTTCTAATCGCTTCACACACGTAGTTGATGTCGTTTTTAGGAGATTCGCCACAAATGAGCAGAATGCGTTTGTGTCCGTCTTTCAACAGAATCCGCGCTTCCTGTTCAATTTCATCCATGCTCAATATTTTGCGCACCAAATGTTTATTGGCACGACGAAACGCGCAATAAACACAGTTGTTTACGCACATATTTCCGGTATATAGCGGAGCAAAAAGTACCAAGCGTTTACCGTAAATCTCTTCTTTTACATACTTGGCAACCTCCATGATTTGCTTAATTTTATCATGATCTTGCACTCGAAGCAATACGGCTACATCTTCTAAATCAAGTCCTTTTAATTGCTGGGCTTTTTGCAAAATGGCGTTTAGTTCTTCGGTGGAAGGCTCATTCCCTTCCAATAAGTGGAATAGTTTTTCTCTATTAATGGTAAATAAGTTATTCATAGCAATACTGCATTAAAAGAAGCGTGAATTAACATGAAATTTCCTATTCCGCGAGACGGTTTACAGGGATAGAATTGCTCTTGCCTCTGCCGGCGTGGCAATTTCTCTACCAAATTCTTTCGCTAAGCGCACTACTTTTTCTACCAATTCGCCGTTCGATTTGGCTAATACGCCTTTCGATAAATACACATTATCTTCGAAGCCCACGCGCACGTGCCCACCGTCGATAATGGCTGCCATGGCTAATGGAAATTCAAAACGCCCGATGCCGGCAACGGTGTAAGTGGCATCTGCGGGGATGGAACCACGCATAAATACAAAGTCGCGCAAATCGCCGCCAATGCCGCCGTTTACGCCCATTACAAAATCGAAATGCATCGGTTTATTGATGAAGCCTTTTTTATGCAACCTCAATGCCATTTCAATCATACTTTTGTCAAAGCACTCTAACTCAGGCTTGATACCCAGTTCGATCATACGTTTGCCAAAATATTTAATAGTGTTTTCTGTATTAGTAAACACATCATCGCCACCAAAATTTAACGTTCCGCAGTCTAAAGTAGCCATTTCGGGAAGTAGTTCCGTAGGTTGCAAGCGTTCATCATCGCTCATTCCTACGGCGCCGCCGGTAGAAGGTTGAATAATAACATCCGGCAACACTGCTTTTATTGCATCAATAGCTTCTTTAAAGCGACCTTTGTCTTGTGTGGGCGTTCCATCGTCCCAGCGCACGTGCAAGTGAATGATAGAGGCTCCTGCATCGTAAGCTGATTTGGCTTCACGCACTAACTCTTCAATAGTATAAGGAACGGCAGGATTGTGTTCTTTAAGAACTTCTGCGCCACAAATGGCAGCGGTAATGATTAGTTTTTCCATAAAAAATATTGGTTAAGATTCGTTTGCGAAAATAGTGTTTTTTTGTTTCCTGTTAGTTGGTTGTAATTTTATCAATTCTATCGAAAATATCCAATGCCGTGTCCATTTCAAACATGTATTCATCATTAGGATCGGCGGTGGTTACCATTACCAAATTTTTACTGGGTTTAATAAACACGTATTGTCCGCCTTTACCTGCCATAAAAAAGACCCCACGCCTTTCATCCACCCACCATTGGTAGCCAAAAGATTTGCCCCAAGATTTTGTTTTCTCTACAGAAACCTTGCTGCTTGTCATCTCTTCAATCCATGTGGAATTAACAATTTGTTCTCCGTTCCAAGATCCTTTGTTAAGCACTAAATGTCCAATCTTTGCCATTTCACGCGGCGTTGAAGATATTCCGAAACTTCCCATAGTTATCCCATCTTTATACGTTACCCAAGTATAATTCTGGAAGTTTACTTTTGTAAACAGTACTTCTTTTGCCCAGTCTCTCATCGTTTTACTTGTTCTGCGTTGCAAAATGGCGGAGATAATATGCGGGTCAGCATCATTATAATAAAAATCTTCACCCGGTGCGAAAGAAATAGGCAATCCCAAAATAAACTCAAGGCTATTGTCATGAAGTTCGCGTAGCAATTGATTAGATTCTCCATTAAATCCGGAATTTTCAAACGCAATTCCCGATTCCATTTTCAACAGATTTTGAATGGTAATGGCGCCTTTATTCGGATAACGAGCGATCTCTTCCGGTAAATATTTTTGAAGATTGTCATTCATATCATCAATAATTCCCTGCTCAATGGCGATACCGGTAAGTAAACCCGTTACTTGTTTGGTACACGACCACATAGGAACTGTTTGGGTAATTTCATCCGGATTTTTGGCATAACTTTCGGCAACTAATTTGTTGTTACGAAATACGAGTAAACTTCGAACTTGCCATAAATCCTTACTCTCGTGATAATATTTATAAATCTTCTTTAATTCTGCTTCATTGATGCCCTCTTGCGCCGGAGTTGACAATTCCCAACCATCATTTAATTGCTTTGGAACATAACTTTCAAACGGTAGTTTAAGTTTATCTTCTTTTAAACAAGAAGTCAAGCAGATACAAAATATGATAACGGCAAATAATTTTATTTTTAGAATGATATCTTCCATTGCAAATAGTAATTTAAGGTTTGAAATCTTTTAGAAAAATAGTAATCAATATATGCTACACCTAACACTATCGAATGTTTTTTAGATACATTGGGAAAATATTCTATGGAAACATTTGTATGATTGTATTTGTCGAAACTTCCGAATTTCATATTTTGGTGAGGTCTGACAAAAAAATCTGCAAATTTGAATGAGTAAAAATAATGACCAATACTTTCCGTGCGAGAAACAAATCCGGCTAAGGAGTTTTGTACGAACAATTTAATCTTGCTTTGCTTCCATTGATAAGTATATTCGACACATGGCGCAATGCCGACTTCACTGTACCAAAACAAATTGCTCATGTGTTGCGATGAATACATTTGGTAGCTGTAATTTGTTGCAAGATTTAGCCCTACTCGAAACGTGTGTCCGTCTTTTTGAAAAACGGTTACAATCCCTGAAAAATCAACAGGTACAAAATTAATGTTGCTAACATCCATCTTCCTGTTGAAGAGAAGCCCACACGCAAATTTAGGTTTATAGCGCAATTCCCATTTCTCAAAAAGCCAATTGCGTTGATATTGAACGCTAATTTGTGGTCCGTTATATACCAAACCTTGATTAAATTCGTCCTTTAATTGTGAAAAACCGGCAGAAATGGAAAATTCGTTTTTAGGTTGGGGGAAGCAAGGTGTGGTAGAAAAGAGCAAGGCGCAAAGAGTGAGGAACAATATTTTTTGTCTCATTGATTATGATTTGTTTAACTATGTTTTTCTTGTAATCTTTTAGCAAGATCCTCTACCCCATCCCAATCAATCTGATGAACCGAACTTTTTATTTTCATAAACTTTTTGACCAGCATACGTTCAAAGAAATTCATTTGCTCAAACAGGAGTTCACCACCCAAAAAGTTTGTTGCTTTGCTATGTTTTAACAATACTTCCGGAAAGGCAGCTTGAAGTTCTTTTTCTTGATTCTCTTTTTCCGGCTGCATTCCGCACGTAAATAAACCTATTTTTTTCTGAAGTAAAAGAGATTCATTCTCTTTGCAAAAAGCTTTCACTTTTTTGGATGCTTGTCCCGCGTAAATGGAGCTGCCGATGATTACCATTTCAAAGGCGTTAATATCCGGCTTGGGGTTTGCATTTAAAGAGAATAATTCTACTTCGTTTGTTCCCTTTAGCTTATCGGCAATTGAATGGGCAACTTTTTCTGTTGTGCCATGCTTTGAGGCGTAAATAATTGCGGTTTTCATTTTTGGTTAATTTAATATATACTATTTTTGAACGCAGATGACGCAGATGACGCGGATGACACTGATTCTCAGTGATTTTTAGCAACTACAAGCATCTCGAAATCTTCTGTAGTTAATTTGTGTGTTCTCGAGAATGCGCCTAATTTTGCTCCAAATATTTCTATTGTTTTGTATCCTAATGACTTTAGCAGCCATGTTATTTCGCTTGGGACATAATATCTTTCGTTACATTCGAGCATCAGTTTATTTCCGGAATCATCTTCCACTTCTGTAATGTTATGGTCGCGAAAAGTCATCAAATCAAAGGTATTGTTTCTGTAAGTTGCATTACCTTCTTCTGTTACGGAGGCGCCAAATTCTTCTATTGAATTATATAGCGGAAACAGCCCGTTGAGAGTAGTAAATATAAATTTTGCCTGAGGTTTGAGCGCTTTTGCAACGCTTTGTAATATTTCATAATTCATTTCGTCGGTTTCCATAAGCGGAAAACCGCCTTCACAAAGCATAATAGCAACATCAAATTCGCTATTAAAAGACATGTTTCGAGCGTCTTGACATTGAAAATCTATAAATAAATTATTTGCTTTTGCCTTTTCTCTTGCTCTTTTTAGTTGCGATTCCGATAAATCGATTCCGGTTACGTTATATCCGCGTTTCGATAGTTCAATGGCATGCCGACCGGTTCCGCAGCCTACATCCAATATTTTTAAAGACTTGTTAAATTGCAATTCTTTTTCTATAAAATCGCACTCGCCGATTGTACCTTGAGTAAAGTTCTCGTTGTCATACTTTTCAGCGTAGTTTTCAAATAAGGATTCGTACCATTTCATAATTATTGTTTTTTCTCGCAAAGACGCGGAGGCGCAAAGTTATTTTTCTCTTTGCGTCTTAGCGCCTTTGCGAGAATTATCTATTTTCGTTTAAACAAACTCGCAATCGTCTTCCCCAAATCATCCAATTTCTCAATAGAATCCATCATGGAAGGATTTTTAAAATCCGTGTTCGTGCTATCAAGAACGCCGACTTGCATTGGGAAAACCAAAATAAAATTGGTGGTTTGGAAATATTTGTTTAAGTAAATAGGTATTTTCGTCATATTGGCATGGTAAGATGGTCGGTCTTTTCTGCTTAGCACCAAAATTAAATTATCATCCATCTTAATATCTCTGGATAAAATCAAGAAATCGTCCCACTCTTCAAACTCTTTAAACTCACATTCAATAGGATGTTTGGCATTAATATCTTTGATGTATTTTAACGTTTGTTCGGTACTGTAGAAAACCAATTTTGCTCCGGTATTTCGTGCAATATTCCATACTTTTAACAACCAAAATGGAAAACCTATCTCTTTTTCGGCACGGTCGGGAACAATTATTAAATGGCGCTTGATGGTGGATAATGGTTGGGAAGGCTTGTAAATTAATGTTGTTGTGTTACATTTTGTTAAAATACCTTCAGTCAAATTACCTGCAAAATTCTTGGAAAATCCCTTCTTCTCTTCCAATCCTAAAATCAAATCGGTTATTTTATGTTCTTTCACCACATTGGTAATCCCGTTGACAATATTTAAATCATAGCGCATTAGCTCATGCATATAAGCATCTGCGGCAGATGCAGTTACAGCAGCTTTGTCTAATATTTTTTTCGCTTGTTTATCAGCCACTTGAAAATTATCATTATCAATAACATTAAGAGCAAACAGGCTTTTTTTATTAGATTTCGATTTTATGATAAGAGAAAGATTAACCAACTCTTCTGTTATTTCAGCATTATTGATAGCTACCAATATCTTCTCCTGACTATCTTCTTCTTCACTCACACCGGCCGCTTCTTGTAAGGCAATGTTTTGCGCACCTTTTTGTGTCCTCATAGAAGCAATAGTGCATGTGATCAAAATTACTAAAATAGAACCGTTTAATACACTTTCACTTAACAATCTAACAGGCTCAATAATAATACCTTCTAAGGCGGCGGCATCAATCTCGGGTTGATTTAAAATAATGTTGTAGCCCACCAATACGGCAGCCAAAGTAGCTGCTGCTTGTGCCAGGCTGAGACCAAATATTAAACGGCGTTCATCAGCTGAAAATCGAAATGTTTTTTGCGCAAGCCAGGCGGCTAAAAACTTGGCGATAATTACCACTATAGTCATAACAGCCGCTACCTTAATCGTTTCCAAATCTGTGAAAAATACTCTGTAATCGATCAGCATTCCTACTCCAATCAAAAAGAAAGGAATAAACAAAGCATTTCCCACAAAGTTAATTCTATTCATCAAAGGCGAAGTATGCGGAATGAGCCTGTTGATTGCTAAGCCCACTAAGAAGGCTCCGATAATGGCTTCTATTCCTGCTATTTCTGCAAGGAATGCTCCCAGAAATAATAATGCCAATACAAAAATATATTGAGAAATATTATCTTCATAGTGTTTAAAAAACCATCGGGCAATTATGGGAAACAGGAATATAATAATCAACATGAATATAACAATAGAACTGGAAAGTTGTATCCAAAATCTGTTATCCACTACACCTGTTGCCATTCCGGCAATCACTGCCAGCACTAAAAGCGCTAACGTATCGGTAATCATCGTTCCGCCCACTGCTACACTTACGGCTCTGTTTTTAGTTACGCCAAATTTGCCCAATATTGGGTAGGCAATAAGCGTATGAGAAGCCAACATACTGGCAAATAAAATGGAGGTTTCTAATGTAAAATGAAGCAAATAATATCCCGAAACAAATCCTAATGTCATGGGAATAATAAAAGTGTAGAGTCCGAAAACGATACTTTTTCCACTATTTTTTTTGAACTGCACCATATCCATTTCCAAACCTGCCAAAAACATAATATACAGTAAGCCAACGGCTCCAAACAAAACAAAACTACTGTCTCGTTCTATCAAATTAAACCCGTTAGGTCCAATAAGAATACCCGCAATAATCAACCCGATAAGATGCGGAATCTTGATTCGGTTTAATATAATCGGGGCAAAAAGAATGATAAACAATATCAGCGAGAAAATCAAAACGGGATTTTCTAAAGGCAACGTAAAATCAAAAGAATTTAATAATGTGAGCATTAGATGTAGGGGACTTTTTGGCAAATAAATATTTTTTTCCGATACCAATTTGTGTTTAAATCATCATTCAAAAAAAAAACTAATTTCGCTGTCGAATTTTAGGGCTACAAAATTATGAATCCTATTTTTAATAAACCATTTACGTTCGATAGAGCCATAAAGCTATTTATCGGCATTGCTATAGGAATAGTATTATTATTGTTGGTAAAAAAACTGAGCGGCGTTATTTTACCTTTCTTAATAGCTTGGCTTTTTGCCTATATGATTTTTCCTTTGGTTAAATTTTTCCAGTATAAGTTGCGGGTAAGATTCAGAATTATTGCTATTATACTTGCATTAGTCAGTATTTTTGGTGCTATAACTCTCTTTGTATGGGCACTAACTCCATTAATAAGATACGAATATGCGGAAGTGCAAATATTAATATCCAATTTTATTAACAACACTACTCATTTTGGAGGTATAATACCCATTGAATGGGTTGATTTCATTAAAGCCAAATTAGCATTGCTCGACATCCAAAATCTCTTTTCTGCCCAAAATATCATACAGTTTCTAGAAAACATGTCGTCGCAACTTTGGCGGTTTGTTACCGGATCCTTCCATATTTTAATCAGCTTGTTCATTGTTTTCATAATACTCATGTACATCTTTTTTATTTTACTCGATTATGAAACATTGAACAAAGGATGGGCAACATTTATTCCTGAAAAATACCGCCATTTCGCCATTGAATTAGCCACCGATGTGCAAAACGGCATGAATAAATATTTTCGCAGCCAAGCGTTAATCGCCTTTATTGTAGGGATATTATTTGCCATTGGTTTTAAAATAATAGACTTCCCATTAGGCATTACCTTGGGGTTGTTTATGGGGTTGTTAAATTTAGTGCCATACCTTCAAACAGTAGGTCTTATTCCAATGATACTTCTTGCTCTCATAAAAGCAGGAAGCATAAATGAGAACTTTTTCCTTATTCTTTTGCCTGCTTTAGTTGTGTTGGCGACTGTGCAAGTAATACAAGATATGTTTCTTGTGCCTAAAATTATGGGGCATACTACCGGACTAAAACCCGCTGTAATATTACTTTCTCTGTTCATTTGGGGCGCTTTGCTCGGGGCAGTAGGTATGATTATTGCGCTTCCAATGACCACCTTATTGGTTTCATATTATAAGAGATTTATATTGTGCGAGCCTGAAATCGTAGAAAGCGGATATCCAAAAAGAAAGAAAAAGAGAATAAGAAGAAAAGTAAATAAAACAGTGGAAAGTAATATTTTATCATGATAGATTTTAATAATATTGGAAAGCATTCCTACACATGGGACATTATTATGCCTTATTACCGTTTTGCATTGCGTGATGCTTATTTTAAGGAGTTTGTCGTTGTGGGTCGTGAAAATATTCCGCCGCCCGGCATGCCTGCTTTTATCATTGCTAATCACCAAAACAGTGCACTCGATGGGCTTGTTATTGTAGGTATGTTTAAAGATTTCCGTCAACCGGTTTTCCTTGCCCGTGGCGATGTTTTTAAAAACAATATTGTGGCTAAAATTCTACGTTTTTGGAGAGTTATGCCCACTTTTCGCTTAAAAGACAGCGGAGGAAAATCTGATTTAATGAAAAATTTGGAAACTTTCCAAATTGCTGCTCATATTTTGAAAACCGGCGGTGTCATAGGTATGTTCCCCGAAGCGATGCATCAGGAAGGACGTTACTTGGGAACTTTTAAAAAAGGAGTACCCCGAATTTGTTTTGAGGCGGAAGAAGCAGCTGATTATGAGCTCAATTTGCAAATTCTGCCTGTTAATTTGCATTATTCTAACATCCATAATTTTAGAGAAAAAGTGCTCGTAGAAATAGGTAAACCATTTGGATTCAGTGAGTTTTTAGAAATTTATAAAAACAATCCCAATGAAGCCTATCTCCAATTTAATGAAAAAGCAAGAACTATTTTCAAATCTATGGTGTTGGATATTGAAGATACCGAACATTATGAAGAATATAACTTGCTTCGTGAAATGATTCGACGTTACCGCATCAAAAATAATTATAAGAAATACAACTACTTCGATGAATTTAAGGAAGAAAAAAAGGTAATTTCGGAAATTGATACTCTTAAAGAAGAAACTCCCGAAAGATTTGAGACTTTAATGACAGAAACCAAACAATATGCCGAGGGTTTAAAAAAACTGAATTTAAGAGACTGGTTGGTGAATAAAAAACTAACAGGTTTTGGGTTGATTTTCAAAACATTGCTTATGGTGTTGTTTTCTCCGTTTTTTCTTTTCGGTTTTATCAACAATGCAATACCATGTCTTGTCCCCAATATGTTGTCGAAGAAAATAAAAGATAAAGTTTTTATGGGCTCTATTCGTTATGTGCTTGGTTTTATCTTTTATCCTGTTTGGTGTTTGCTAATTCTACTTGTTGCATCGTTAATTTCAGGCAGTTTTATTGTTGGGCTTTCTTACACTGTATTGGCGTTTCTTTCTCTATTTGTGTATTACAGATACCGAGTAACCACGTTAAAACTTTGGCATAGTTGGCGTTATTTCTTGAAAAGGAGAACGGGAGAGGTTGAAGAGTTGAAGAATCTTAAAAGTAGGATTTTATTGTTTTTTTGATCAAGGTGATTTTGGATATTTCTTTGTTATATGCCATATGGGGACAATACATTGTTATAGAGAGATTTTAATGAGAAAAGACAATATTAGGTTTGAATTAAAGAAATGTTGATAAATCAATTATTATGAGAAAATTTGTATTATTTTTATTATTTGCCATATTAATGTCAGGATGCACTGTTTCAGGCTATTATGTTCTTAATATTTCAGAAGTTGAACGCCCACAAAGTGCAAATGAACGATATGGCGAACAGAAAATCATTAACTTTAAAGAAAACAACAGAATATCTTATACTTATGAGGATGAATTGATTAAAATTGCATGGTTTCCGCAACTATTCGAATTTAGCTTTATTTTAGAAAACAAATCGGATTATTCTATTAAAATTATTTGGGATGACGCTGCCTACGTTAATACAAAAGGAGCGAGTGGTAGGGTTATTCATTCTGGAATAAAATTTACGGAAAGAAATTATCCACAGCTGCATACTGTAATTGCTAAAAAAACATACTTGGATGACTTACTCATTCCTGTAGAAAACATTTTTTTCAATGAAGGAGGGCTACTTAGTGGTAGTGGCTGGGGTGTT
>WQTS01000113.1 GCA_009786185.1 Bacteroidota bacterium | reverse complement strand
GTATTACTGCTTTTTCTCTTTTTTCTTGTAGGATGTCCCCCCCCCCCTTTTTCTCTTCAAATTGATGAAACCATTTTACAAGAAGGCGACCTTGTTTTTAGAAGAGGCATGAGCGTAGCCAGCAGGGTAGTATTAGCGGCAGATAAAGAAGGCGGTTATTCTCATATTGGAATTATTGTAAAAGATGCCACCGGCTGGAAAGTGATTCACGCCGTGCCCGGAGAAACCGACAAGGAATACCCTGAAGAAATCGTTAAAAAAGAAACATTATCTCAATTTTTTGCCCCGAAAAGAGCGGTTTCCGGGGCAATTTTTCGTTTAGATACCAATGAAAACATTGGAGTTTTGGCGGCAGAAAAAGCACAAACACTTTTTGAAAGAAAGCTGCCGTTCGATCATAAATATAATTTGGAAGATTCCACCGAAATGTATTGCACTGAATTGATTGTTTTTGCTTTTCAATATGCAGGCATAGATATTTCGGAAGGAAGGCGAAGAACCTATCCGGCAATTCGAGGAGAGTTTATATTGCCGAGCGATATTTTGGCTTATCCTAAGCTGAAGAAGATTTGGAGGATGTAGTTTCTATTATGAGAAATTAACATTCATTAACAATTTTATCTAATTAAAAATCAAGCATATAGCATTTTCATTAACGTTCGTTAACGAATCGTATCGAATAAACTATAGTTTTGCCGACGAAAATCTGAACCATGATTTTCACAAGATTAATAAGATTCACAAGATTATTAACACTGACCAATAAATCTTGTTCATCTTGCAAATCTTAATAAAATCCCGGTTCAAGACTATTGAATTTTAAATCTTTAAACCATATTCTTTATGAAAAAAAATCTACTTTCTTTAACCTTGTGCCTTTTAGCATTTTGTCTTTTCGGCACATTAAACGCACAACCCGGAGGCAAGTTTCAATTGCGTAATGGCGATTTTGAAGCGCCGTTTGTTCCGGCACCTTCCACCCCTGGTGATAATGGTTATGGTACAGAACCCCCGTTTTGGCACTCTTTTAATTCGTGTACAGGTGGTTATGCTGGTACGGCAAGACCAAACAGTGCCGGAAGTGTCCAAATTTCACGTTCAACAGATACGAGACATGGTGTTGGCGTCGGATATCATTCTGTTAGAATTAATGCAAGACTGGTTATTTTAGTTGTTGCCAACGGAAATATGACTACGGGACGTGTACAAGCAGGAAGTATGATCGCTGCAAGTGTTGAAAATCACAACTATACAGATCCGGATAATGATGATTTTAATGAGCCATGGACCTCATACCCGGATTCTATTCGTTTTTGGGCGAAATACACAGTGAATACCGACAATAGATGGGCCAGAATGAGCGCTTATATTCACGATGAGTACAGATTTACAGACAAACCTTTGCCAAATAATGCTTCACCTAACTCAGCTGATTATATAGTGGCTCATGCTGAGCATGAATGGCAAAGGGGAAATCAAGGCTGGCATCAATACACAGCTCCTTTCGACTATGCTTCTTATGCGCATCTTGGAAAATCGCCAAAATATATATTAATAACTTTCTCTACTAATAGAGATCCCGGAGGCGGAGCTTCGAGTGACGCTTTATTTATTGATGATATAGAAATGGTTTATTCTGCATGGCTCAACGATTTAAGAGTGCAAGGCGTAACCGTTGATGGCTTTCAAAAAGGACTTTTAAAATATGGTGGCCCTAAATTACCAACTTGTCCGGTCGGCGAATGCCCATTCCCATATCAACCTTCGGATTTTTCTTGGACACCGGAATCTAACAGAATTACAGATGTAACGGTTACCAATGTGCCCGGCGATGACGGAGATGCCGACGGCGGCTATACCTCCATTTTAGTTACCGCACAAGATTATGTTACGCAAGTAGAATACAGAATGTATTATTTCACCGACCGTTCGGATGATAATAATTTATTGGAAATGAGCTATAAAATAGGTGAAACAGGAACTTCGGTACCCATAAACGTTATCCCTGCTCAAACAAACTACAATATTACAATAGAAAATCCGGAAGAAGTATTAATACCTCAAATAATAGAATCCAGCATTGTTTTATCAGATCCTATTAAAGCAAAAGTTCAACGCATTGAACAACCTACCGGAGTTAATTCTAAAGGAATGGTGGTAGTAGAAGCAGAAAACTTCAAGTTGAAATCTTATAACGTAATCTTCACTAAAGTACAGTCTGCCAATGCCAATTTAAACTGGATAAAAGTGGCAAATGTGGATATTGCGAACTTCCATGTAGATACATTAGAGTATAACCACTCCATTGCTACTTGTGTTACCACTATGCCGGCGGTTACATACGAAAAATTCAGCGCTTGGGCTAACATTACTTACGTGCCTGCAACACTTGCTAATAGAACCGCAACCATTACGGTTACCGCAGAAAACGGAACCATAAAGGTATATAAGATTAACTTTACGTTAACAAACAATAATACAGTACTAAATAGCTATCGAATAAATACTACAAATGGTCCTAACAATGCTTTTACTGCTGCAAATAATTATACTGCGGTCAACTCTGCCAGTTATACTGCGCCGTTTACAATAACGTTTCACTCTACAGCGGCACAACAATTGGGTTGTCAAGGCGCCACAGCACTATTTCCTACTCCTACCGTATGGTTTCCCGATACCAATAGAATTTGGGTAACGGCACAAGACTTGGTAACAAAGCAAGAGTATAAATTAGTTGTAAAAAATACAAACTGTTATTTAAAAGTAACCTCCGGCAATACAGCGGGCTTAAGATATAGATATAACGGAGTAACTTACAATGTGCCGGTTGTTGCCGGTAATAATAGTAATAATAGTCTTGTAAACTATAATATAACGTTACCGATAGGACCTAACGTACCGGCAGAACTTTTCGACGCCGATCCGCAAGCGCCTGTAGTTGACACGATTATTTATAACCAACCTGCAACCAGAGACGGCATTGGCAGTGTAACCGTTTTTGCGGCTCATGATAACGGCGCCAATAAAACTTATCAAGTAACTTTTATTCCAACGCTTTCGCCGGATGCTACACTGAAAAGTTTAACCTATAATGGTTTTAATGTTCCGGGCTTTAATCCTGCCACAGAAAATTATACTCTAATTTTCCCTTCAACAGTTACAGAAGTTCCTATCATTGAAGCTATTGCAAATTTCCAATGGCTCCCTGCAGCAAATGTTGTGATTTATGATGCTGCTTCATTGTCGGATACTACATTTATTGTAGTAACTGCCGAGAACGGTACAATTAAAACTTACAGAATTGATTTTGAAGTGGTACCCAGAGAAAAAGATGCCTATTTGGTGGATATAAGATATAATGATCAATCCATTCAAGGGTTTAATCCCACTGTATATGAATATCTTAACGTAAAAGTTCCCTATTCTAACCCTACACCTCCCGCTACTGTTCCTCTTGCTTCCTCGAGCACTGCAATTGTTTTAGAATCTGTGCAACTTAATGTACCTCCCTACACCAAATATTATTTTGTGTATTCGGAAGATTTGTCGGTAACCAAAATCTATAAAGTTGAATTTAACCGGATTAAAAATACAGATGCTACTTTAGCCGACATTAAAATCAACGGCTTATCGTTGCCTGCTTTTCAACCGGATGAATTTGAATATTTCTTAGAATTGCCTTATACTGTTTTAGATGCTCCTGTGGTTACGGCTGATCCTGCTTTCCAATATGCAAATGTTGTTATTACCCAAATCAACACCGTTACCGGAACTGTAACCATTAACGTGGTTGCTGAAGATGATGCATTTACCAATGAATATATTATTCATATTACCAGAGAATTATCTCCTGTTACTAAAATTAACGCTGTTACTTACGAGTATGATAATGAGACTTATTTGTATGAAATTGTGGGCAATGAAACCAATTTTACCATACTGCTTCCGGTAGAGACGCTGGGAGAAGCCTATATTTCGGATATTGTCTTAGCAGATGACCGTTCCGTTTTTGAAATTGATGAACAACCCGATGAAACCAACAATTTTACCGGAGTTGTAACTGTTACTGCCGAAGATGAAACCGAAGAGATTTATGCTTTCACTTTTGAAAGGATTTTATCCTCAAGTACGCTATTAACAGCGCTCAGCTATAGTATGGGAAGCACGGTGTATCCGTTAGATTTTCATCCTGATACCTTAACCTATTATGTAATATTGCCGTTTAATAATTCGATAACTCCTCAAGTAAGCGCTACCGCAAGCTGGGTGAATACGCAGTTGTTTCCCACACAACCCAGTCAACCTTTTGGACAAGGCTCCATTCTTGTAATCTCTGAAGATGGACAAAATTTCATCACTTATACCATTATTTTCCAACGCAAAGGAAACCCGCACTTGGTTGACTTGTCTTACAATTTGGATGGTACAAATTATCCTATTCCTAACTTTTCGCCCACAACATTTGTGTACAATGTACTTTTAGACATAGGCACTACAGCAGTTTCTGTGTTGGAATACGTTGTTGAAGATAGCAGATGTACAATAAGTGAGCAACAACCGGATTCTCCCAACGGTACATTTTGGGTAAAATTAGTTACTTGGAACAAAGATGATTCTGTAACTTACACGGTAAACTTTACGGTTACGCTTTCTACAGAAGCAACTTTATGCAGCTTATTCGTGAATGGTGTATCGATTCCAAACTTCCATTCCAATACATTTATTTACACTGTACCTGAATTTCCATTTGGAACGGAACTTCCTGAGGTTACTGCGGAAGCCTGTCATATTGATGCAAGTGTTGTTGTTACGGACATTACTGAATTTCCGGGCACTGCAACCGTATTAGTAACTGCCGGTGATATGACTACCAACACCTACACCATTGCATTCAGCAGGCATGCGGGCGACAATACATATTTGTCTGAGGTTCTATTTAATGGATTTCCTTACGATCTATTTAACAAGGATACTTATTTCTATGAAATAGAATTGTTACTTCCCGAATTGCCTGAAATAATAGCAATTCCGGAAGATACAACCTCTATTGTTACTATTGAACCGGCCATACCGCAAATGGGGGACACGATAAAGATTATGGTTACTGCCTTGAACGGAGATGTTGCGATATATCAATTTTATTTCTTTATTGACGAAAGAAGCAATAATGCTTACGCAAGTATGATTTATGTAGATTGGAAACCATTGGAAGGCTTTGTTAGACATATGTCGAATTACACCGTTACTTTGCCGGCAAGCTATACAGGAGAGCCGTTAGTTGTACCGGTGCTGGAAGACCCGAATGCTACATCGGTGAGGGAGACGGATTACGCTATTCCGTTAGAGCCAAAAGTGAAAATAATTGTTACGGCTGAAAATGGAGAGACATTTACTTACACTATTACTTTTATAAAAGAAACTTCCATAATCTCTTATGATAATGAAACGACAATCCAAGTATATCCTAATCCAAGTTCAGATAGAATTCATTTTGTAATAGATGAAACGATTCAAACAGGCACTTTGGAGATATACGCTATGGAAGGCAAAAAAATTGCTAACTATAACTTGCAAGGCGGAACCAACATTGTTAATATAGAACACTTATCAAAAGGTATCTATTTCTATAAGATTTTTACAGACAAAACGATGATTGGCACGGGTAAGTTTGTGAAGAATTAAAAAGAGACGTTTTAAAAGCACGCAGATAACGCAGATTATCATGATTTACGCAGATTTATTTAATTGAATCTGCGTTTATCTTTTTAATCTGTGTCATCTGCGTGCTTTTTTATATTTTTGCTCTTTAATTCATAAATATGTCAAAGAGAATTTTAGTAGTTACCGGCGGAGGTGATTGTCCCGGGTTAAACGCGGTAATCAGAGGAATTGTAAAGAGTGCCAAATTAGATGGAAATTGGGAAATTATTGGCTGTGTTGAATCCTACAACGGTTTGCTGAAAGACAAGATAGAAGTTATGCCGCTTACCGAAAAGGAGGTTGCCGGCATTCATGTGAAAGGCGGCACCATTATTAAAACCACCAATAAAGGCGGTCCTTTTAGTTTTCCCGTACAACTACCTGATGGTTCTTGGGTAATTGAAGATCGCTCACAGTTACTACTGCAACGTTTAGAAGAAATGGGCATTGAAGCCATCATTAGCATTGGCGGCGATGGCTCGCAAAAAATATCGCTCGAATTGGCAAAATTGGGTGTTAATATAATAGGCGTACCCAAAACAATTGACAACGATTTATCGTGTACCGATTTCACTTTCGGGTTTCAAACGGCGGTGGAGATTGCTACCGATGCAGTTGATAAATTGGTAACCACTGCAGAAAGCCACAATCGCGTGTTTATTTTGGAAGTGATGGGGCGCAACGCAGGCTGGATTGCGCTGTATACGGCTTTGGGCGGCGGCGCCGACGTGTGTATTATCCCTGAAATTCCTTACGACCCCAAAATTATTGCCGAAAAAATTGCCACACGATATAAAGGCGGCGAAGGATTTTGCAACATTGTGATTGCCGAAGGCGCCAGAGATATGACCGGGCAAGTTACCGGAACAGCGCCTACCGCCATTGGCGATGAGCACATTAAACTGGGTGGCGCCGGAGATAAACTCAAATATGAATTAGAACAACTTGGTGTGCAACACGATATTCGTGTTACCGTGCTGGGGCATTTGCAGCGTGGCGGCATTCCCATTGCCTACGATCGCATTTTGGCTACGGCATACGGTGTAAAAGCATTCGAATTAGTAAAAGAAAAAAAATATGGAAATATGGTGGTGTATAACCATCCCGAAATCACTTACGTGCCGCTTAAAAAAGTAGTAGAAAAACCTAATTTTGTTAACCCTAAAAACGATTCATTCTTATGTGCTGCCAAAAAAATCGGAATATCTTTCGGAGATTAAAAAATTGCAAACCGCAAACCGCAAAATGTAAACCGCAAATCGCCTTCTGCCTTCTGCTTTCTGCTTTCTGCCTTATTACCCTTAGTAGCTGCGATAAAGAAGAAATGCTATACAACAACAACTGGAACTTACAATTTGTTTCAATGAACGGCGAACCTCTTAACGACTCATTGCAATTAAATGTAATACCTTATTTTACTTATTACACTTTTTTTTATGCAAACAGTTTAGAGGTTGTAACTTATTCACGTGGGCAATACATAAGATCTTCCGACGGATTCTATCAATTTATTAATAGCTCAACTATAAAGATGCGCTTTACCCTTTTGCATAAACCATACGACATTGAAGCAAAAATTAAAAAACTGACTCGTAAAGAGTTAAATCTTGAATATAAAGATAATGGGAATACTTATTTTTTGAAGTTGTTTACGAATTAGGTTTAAAAGGCAAAAAATCCCCTTCAAATTTTGAAGGGGTGTCTCGCGAAGCGAGACGGGGTAGTTTATATAAAAAAATAAAAATGAATAATTTCGATACAATCTGTTCTATTTCCACTCCGCAAGGTATCGGAGCGCTTGCAATGATCAGAGTTTCAGGGAAGGAGGCTTTTGAAATTGTAAGCAAATTATTTAAAGACTCTAAAGACTTTAAGGCGCAACCGTCCCACCTTGTCAACCGTTTTGACATTTACGAAGATAATGCATTAATTGACCAAGTGATGGCAGTTAAATTTTTTGCACCCAAAACCTATACCGGCGAAGATATAGTAGAGATAACCTGCCACGGTTCACATTATATTCAGCAGAAAATCATAGAATTGCTACTGCAAAACGGGGCACGTTTGGCGAAAGCGGGAGAATTTTCGATGCGGGCGTTTTTAAATGGGAAATTAGACCTTCCACAAGCCGAAGCAATTGTCGATTTAATTGACTCTCAATCGGAAGTAGCGCATAAATTGGCGATAAATCAGCTAAAAGGAAACTTCTCTGCGCGTATCAAAGCATTGCGCGATCAATTTGTGGAATTAGCGGCGCTCATGGAATTGGAACTTGATTTCAGCGAAGAAGATGTGGAATTTGCCGACCGCTCGCGACTGAACCAACTTTTACATACACTCAAAGAAGAGGTATTTCAGCTTACCGAATCGTTCAAGCTGGGAAATGTGCTCAAAACAGGTATCCCTGTTGCGATTATCGGAAAACCTAATGTAGGAAAATCCACGCTACTCAATAGCTTATTAAAAGATGACCGTGCGATTGTTTCTCACATTCCCGGAACTACGCGCGATACAATTGAGGATAACTTCACCATCAACGGCACTAATTTTCGCTTTATTGACACTGCCGGCATTCGGCTAACCGATGATGAAATTGAGACTTTCGGTATTGAGCGCACTTTCAAAGCTATTGACAAAGCCGATATTATCCTCTATATGATTGACATTTCCGAAGCTTCGTTGGAAGAAGTGGAAAAAGAGCTATTATTTTTAGAAAACGAAATAGATTTTATTCGCAAAAAGTTGATTATTGTCGCTAACAAAATTGACCAACTTAATGAATTACCCAAACATTTCACTGAATGGAACAAATACGACATTGCTTTCATCTCTGCCAAGCGCAACGTAAATATTGACGACATTCGAGAATTGCTCGTTAAACATATTGAACAGCAGAAAATTACTGAGACTACACTCCTTACCAACATTCGTCATTATGACATTATGCTTAAAATAGAAGAGGAGATTAATAAAATTGAAACCGGTTTTGCTCAGCAGCTACCTACGGATTTAATTGTTGTTCATATTAATTTGATTTTAAATTGCTTGGGGCAGATTACGGGTGAGATTACGAATGAAGAGGTGTTAGGGGCGGTTTTTTCGAGGTTTTGCATCGGGAAATAAAACACCCTATTGGGAAGTTTACCTTATTTACACCTTAAAAAATACAAAAACACCTTAGTAGCAGTGAGTTCACCGACTATAAATCTACCTTGTTACATTATTTTCTTGAATTTTAATAAGGGAATAAGGTAAGTTTTTGTGAATAAGTCGTTGCTACTAAGGTGTTTTTGTATTTTTTAAGGGGAAAATAATGTTTCTTTCCTTAAATCTCTATTTTCGCGGCTATAAATACGTATAATCAACAGTTTAACACTTATAAAACATGGAAACAAATCATCCGTTGCATATATTAATTATTGACAATAACGAAAGCGAACTATCCCAAATAGAGTCATCCATCATAAAAAACTCATCCTTAAAAAAGGAAAACCTCAAAACAGCTAAAAACCCGAATGAAGCACAGCGCTGTTACGAGGAAGATGCTGATATTCAGGTTGTATTTTTAGATTGGGAGCTGAATAATACTCCGGAAGAAGAAAATCCTGCTTCGGAATTGTTGAGATGGATGAAGCAATTTCGACCGCAAATACCGGTGTATCTTCTAACAGCAAGTACCGAAAATGGGGTTGAAATTGCAAATGAAGTAGGAAGCCTGTATGATGATTATTTTACAAAAGAAGAACTTAAAAAAGAGCCTCAAGATATTTTGGGTCGAATTATGAATGTTTTCGACACGAGAAGAGAGACGCCGTTTTGGAGCGCTTTTAAAAAATACGTAGATGATTTTTCCGACAGTTGGCACACACCGGGGCATTCGCGAGGCGCAAGTTTCAGAGATTCAAATTATTTGAATGGATTTTATGAATACTGGGGCGAAAAAACGTTTGCCGCAGATTTATCGGTTTCTGTTGAATATCTCGGCTCTTTGCTCGATTCAACAGGATTTGTTAAAGCTGCCGAAAAAAAAGCTGCAAAAACTTTTGGCGCTAAGCACACTTTCTTTTCGACCAACGGCTCTTCGACCTCCAACAAAATTATGCTTCAAAGTATTATAAAGCCGGGAGATAAAGTTATTGTGGATAGAAACTGTCACAAGTCCATTCATTACGGTTGCATTCAAGCCGGTGCGGAGGTCGCTTATTTAAAAAGTGAATATAGCGCTGAATTGGGAATATTTGCGCCACCGGCGTTGCCGGAAATCGAGCAAAAATTGCAGGAAAATGAAGACGCAAAAGTTATCGTACTTACCGGCTGCACTTACGACGGCTTACTTATTGATGTGAGACAAGTAATTGCTTTAGCTAAAAAATACAGCAAACCCAATCACAAAATAAAGGTATTTATTGATGAAGCATGGTTTGCCTATTCCGGTTTTCATCCCGAATATCGTGCTTATTCTGCCATCCATTCCAAAGCGGATTATGTTACACACAGCGCGCACAAGGTACTTTCGGCATTTAGTCAAGCCTCGTATTTGCACATTAATGATCCGGATTTTGATAAGGATTTCTTTCAGGAGATATTTTATATTTATACCAGTACTTCGCCTCAATATCAAATGATTGCCTCTTTAGATGTGGCAAGTATGCAAATGGAGATGGAGGGCTATAAATTAGTGCAAAGGGCGCGACAAAAAGCTGAAAAATTTATTAACGATGTTAACAATAACTTAAAGATAATCAAAGTGTTAAATCGAAATGATTTTGCCGAATATCTTCCATCAATTAAAACGAAAAACGATCGTGGTGAAGACCTTTTTTTAGTGGGACATGATATTCTAAAGGTAACTTTAGATATTAGAGGATTAAATGAACCCATGAGTGAGATATTGGAATTTTTGCGAGATGAGGGTAAGTTGGAGGTCGAGAAATTTACTCATTCTACTATAACCCTGCTGTTTACTATTGGGGTAGAGCAAGATAAAATTAATAGATTGTACAGCGCTTTAGTTAAATTGGAAAAACGTAATGAAGACATGGGGTATAAAAAAAAGCAGGCAAACGTACCGGCTGTTCCGGAAGAGGTAGAGTTAGATCCCGAATTTTCATTACACAGCGCATTTTATTGCAAAGACGCCAAAGCGTGTAATTTAGACGATTTGAAACAAGGCATAGAAAATGCCAAAACCTATTTGGCTTCGCGGTTGGTAACGCCGTATCCTCCCGGAGTTCCGGTATTGGTGCCGAGTCAGGTAATAAAATTAGCGCATATCAAATATTTGGAAGATCTGATAAAGCGTGGCGTGGACATCCACGGTTGTCATGATAATGAGATTTATGTAATAGAAAAACAATAGTTCAGCACTTTGTATTTCTACAATCCTTTCACCACCGATTTTTTAGCGATATATTCTTTAAGATAAAAAGGCTCAAAATAAGCGACATCTTCAAATTGCTTGTTTTCATATTTTGCCAACGCCGGAAGCAGCATGTTAGCAGCCTCTAAAGGTGCATCTATAAAATGCGCATTCGGATGCTGTAAAACGGACTTACATTTCGGCATCCCATTTCCGCAAAAATAGATGATATGATTTTCTAATTCAGAAGCAAAAGAATGTTCGTCTATAATCTTGTTATCCACTTCTGTAACTACTTCACCATTTTCGTTAAACAATGCGGTAAATACTTCCATACGCCGCGCATCAATCATGGGGCAGTACAGCACATTTTTTTCTTCTTTTTGTTGACGGATAGCGCCAAAAACAATGCTTTGCAACGTGGAGATACCGATAAGCGGAATCTCTAAAGCATAACAAATTCCTTTGGCAGCCGATGCGCCGATGCGCAATCCTGTATAAGAGCCGGGACCGATGCTTAAAACTACGCCATCGAGTTCGGAAATTTTGCAATTGCTTTCTGTTAATACTTGTTCAATGAAAGGAAATAGATGCTCGATGTGCGAGTTTCCTTTATCTAAACAAAGAGAGGCGATGATTTTATCGCCTTTTGATAGGGCTACCGAGCAGATTTCGGTGGCGGTTTCGAGGTGGAGTAGGGTGGGGGGCATAGGGTTTAAAGATTTAAAATTTAAAGATTTAAGGGTTAATGGTTGTTTTTATTTCAACATTCTTTTATTCTCAACCTCTACTAAAACCTTCATCTGCTGAATAGCAGCTTGGTTTAACTTTATCAATCGTTCTCGTTGTGGTAATCCTTCACTGATAAAAACGGCGTTTAAACTTTCCATGTTTGAAAGACAAATCAATTCGTTGATAGTAGCGTAGTCACGAATATTGCCTTTAAGGTCAGGATTTGCGTCTCGCCACTCTTTAGCAGTTATACCGAACAAAGCAACGTTCAGAGCGTCGGCCTCATTGGCATAAATAATTGAGATTTGCAGCGGTGTAAGTTCGATAGGGATAAGATTGTGTTTTATGGCATTAGTATGAATATGATAGTTGATTTTTGCAAGTTCTCTTTTCGCCGACCAACCCAATGTCTTTTGCTCTTCTTCTTTGAGACGTTGAAATTCTCTTATTAGATAAAACTTAAATTCAGAACTCAGCCATGAGGCAAATTCAAAAGCGATATCTCTGTGTGCAAAAGTTCCTCCATAACGTCCTGTCTTTGATATAATACCGATAGCATTGGTGGTTTCTATCCAACGCTTGGGTGTAAGAGCAAAACTATTTGAGCCTGCCATGTTTTTAATTCCATCGAATTCGATGGAATTAAAATGAGGATTATTAAATTGTTCCCAAAGTCCGATAAACTCAATAGTATTTCTGTTTCTCATCCAGTTTTGTAAAATGTAATCGCTTCTTTCACTGTCTCTATGTCGAGCGATGTCGGTAAGAGAAACATAATCCATTTCGTTCTGTTGGATAATGCTTACATCTGTGTTTTTTACGTTTATTTTTGCCATGGTTTTGTGGTTTAGGGACTTTTGTGACTTTTGAAAACTAATGTCGCAAATTGTCCCAAGTGTCTTTGATTATTTATTGTTCCTTTCTTTGTAATTGAGTTTTGCAAAAATAGTTTTTTGTGTTATTACAAACTTTTGCTTACTAGAACTTACAATAGGAAAATAAGAAATGTGCCAACTATTTAAACGCAAGAATCCGCAATTCTTCTTTACCCGTTGTATATTTCGCGGCAAGCGCACGTCTCAGTACTTCCTGTTGAGTTTTTTCATTGGTAATATTAGTCGGATATTTCGGAGTACTCAAAATACGCGCATTAATCACATCCCCTTGTTCAGTAACGTGCACCTCCACGTAAATCACACCACTTTCATTAATATTGACATCTGGAATATTAATAATGCCGCGATTTCCTGAACCGTATCCTATTCCTCTACTCGAATCGGTGCCTTCACTGCTACCTGAGCCCACGCCTGACCCCGTACCGCTTCCCATATTTGGTCTGTATGCTGGTTCAGAATCTAGGTACATATCTTCGTCCATGTCATTTCCAGTGCCTGGTACGTAATTCAATAGCGTCTTAAACCATTTTGCAAATTTCTCTCTTTCAGACCTATGAGTCATAATATAATCTGCTTCATAAGCATTTGTAAACATAATCATATTAATATCCTCTTTATTAATGCTTACTACAGTAACAACCGAACCGCGTCCAAGATTTGCCCTAAATACAAAAACTGTTAAATCTTCAATCTCATAGACCTTCTTTTTAAAATCCTTCCAATCACCGGAATTCATTCCAAACTCTTCAACAAATTCAAAAAAAACGTCTTTACTAAAACCAGAAAGATCATAATAAAATTTATAGTGATCATAAAAAGTTAAAACTTCTTTGGTTACATTCTCCAATGGAACATATTTTGACGTACTATCTTTTACCGTTGACCAAAGAAATTGTTGTCCGAATGCGGACGATGTTAAAACTACAAACCAAATGATAAATACATTTTTTTTCATTTTGCTGTTCTCTTTAAATTTTTAATTCAATTCAATATTGTTTTTTCGCTTGTTACAGTGTATTCTGCCATGGTCTATAGCTCGTAATTATATACTCCGCAAAAAATCCCGCGACCCATGCATCAACTCATACATCAACACATCATCCTCCACAAAAGGCACATGCTTACGATAGCTTTCTACGAACTCCTCCAACACCGGCGATGTTTTCATTGGGCGGCGAAACTCCAATGCCTGCGCCGCATTCAAAAGCTCAATCGCCAACACTTTTTCGGTATTATTGATAACGATGTAAGATTTTGTAGCCGCATTAGCGCCCATACTTACGTGATCTTCTTGACCTTGCGAAGACTCAATGGAATCAGCGGAAGCAGGCATACAGAAGGTTTTGCTCTGACTAACAATAGACGCCGCCGTGTATTGCGGAATCATAAATCCGGAATTTAATCCGGGATTTTTCACCAAGAATGCGGGCAAACCTCTTTTTCCGGAGATGAGTTGATAAATCCTACGTTCCGAAATGTTGGCAAGCTCCGACATGGCTAAAGTTAAAAAGTCAATCACTAATGCCAATGGCTGTCCGTGAAAATTACCTGCCGAAATAATCAAATCTTCGTCAGGAAAAATAGTGGGATTGTCAGTAACGGAATTGATCTCCGTTTCTACCACCGTTTTTACATAATGAATGGTATCTTTCGTAGCGCCATGTACTTGCGGAATGCAACGGAAAGAGTAAGGGTCTTGCACATGCTCTTTTTTAAGCGCCAAAATTTCCGAGCCTTCTAAAAAGTCGGTAATGTTGGCGGCAGTGGCAAGTTGTCCAATATGAGGGCGCACCAAATGCACCGACACGTGGAAAGGCGAAATATGCCCGTGAAAAGCATCTAAAGAGAGCGCGGCAATCATGTCTGCCAAATAGGATAATTTTTCCGACTTTAATAACAGCCACGTAGCGTAAGCACTCATAAACTGCGTACCGTTCAACAACGCCAGCCCTTCTTTCGATTGCAGCGTAATGGGCGACCAGCCGAATTTTGTGTTCACGTCGGCAGCTTTTTGCTTTTTTCCTTTGTAATAAACCTCTCCCAAATTAAGCAAGGGTAAGCATAAATGCGCTAAAGGCGCTAAATCTCCGGAAGCGCCCAACGAACCTTGTTGATATACAACCGGATAAATGTCGTGATTAAAGAACTCAATCAAACGTTCAATGGTGGCAACTTGCACGCCGGAGTTTCCATACGATAAAGACTGGATTTTCAAGAGCAACATCAGTTTTACAATTTCTTGCGGCACCTCTTCTCCAAAGCCACACGCGTGCGAAACTACTAAATTGTATTGCAATTGCGACAAATCTTCTTTCGAAATACTTGTGTTACAGAGCGAACCAAAACCGGTAGTGATGCCATATATGGGCGAAGTTTGCGTCTTCATTTTATCATCCAAATAAGTACGGCATTTTTCTACCGCATTTTTTGAAGTTTCCGAAAGCTCAATTTTTATTTTCTTCTTAACAATATTATGGACAGTTTCGAGACTTAAAAATTCATTTGAGATGAGATGTTTTTTCATAAACGGCTATTTTTTTGATAAATACAAAACGTGAATTGAATGGCTCAAAAATAGAATAAAATCTTACTTTTAGCTCGTTTGCTCAAGAAACTGCCGCAATACTTCAATTACTTTCTTTTCAGGGAATTGCTCAGATACAATATGAATAATTTCTTTGTGTGAAAGATGCTTATATTTAATTATTTCTTCCCGAATTGCCTCTTGCTCTTTGCGTTTCATTTTAAGTGAATGAATTTGGCGACACACATCACAATTGCCGCATGGTTCACTTTTCGTTTCTCCGAAATAGGCTAACAGTAATTGACTTCTGCATGTTTGTACGTTTTCCACAAAATGAAATACTGAATCTAATCTTTTCTGTGCTACTTTTTTACGTTTTTTATAAACCTCCTCTTTAAAGTAAAGATAGTTTTCCGGCACTCTGTTTTGTAAAAAAAGAATATGCGGTTTGGCGCTGCGTTTTGAATATTGTACGATATTTTTTTTTGATAATTCAAGTAAAAGTGCTTCTATGTCATCTACTTTCATTTCAGCGCGTCGGGCAATCTCTTCTTCACTTATTTTAACATAATTTGAAAAAAGACCTCCGTAAGATCGCAGCAAAAGCTTTACAAATTCTTGTTTATCATTATTTTTATGATAGAAATTTCGTAATGTTTCCTCATCGGCAACAAAATGCAATGTGGATTGTTTTTTCACATCTTCCGAAAGCATTAATACGCCTGTCTTTTCTAAAAACGACAGCGCATTGATCAATTCTATAGGTCTTAACTTTAGCTTTTTACATAATTTGTCAGGATCAAAAGGTACGATTTTATTTTCGCCTTCGCCTATCGGAATACGGTAATGTTCACTCAAAGTTTTATACACATTTCTTATTGTAGTAATGGGCGGAAAAGAGAGTTCGAGGTTGTTTTTCAGCTCTTTAATGTCATTATTATCATACAACATTACCGCAATAGAAGGTTTTAAATCGCGCCCGCCTCTGCCTGCCTCTTGAAAATAGGCTTCCAAAGTATCGGGAATGTCCAAATGCACCACCCAGCGTACATCAGGTTTGTCAATGCCCATTCCAAAGGCGTTGGTGGAAACAATCACTTGCGTTTTTCCGCTCATCCATTCCGATTGTTTTTTGTCGCGCATATCATTATCCAAACCTGCATGATAAAAATCGGCGGTAACTTTAAAATGTTGCAAATATTCGGCAATCTCTTGCGTGCGCCTTCTATTTCGCACGTACACAATTCCCGTTCCCGGGTTTTTCTCAATAAGTCTTAACAATCGCCCCATTTTGTTTTCTTCGTGCATCACAAAATATGTTAAATTCTCACGTCTAAAACTCTTCTGAAATACATTTTTTTTGCGAAAATGCAATCTTTCCTGAATATCGTTTACCACTTCGGGCGTGGCAGTAGCAGTGAGCGCCAACACCGGCACTTTTGGAAAAAACTTTCGTATTTCGGCAATTTCCAAGTAAGGCGGACGGAAGTCGTAGCCCCACTGTGAAATACAGTGTGCTTCATCTACCGCAAGCAAAGTAATCTTCATTTGTTGCAAATTCACCCGAAAACCATCTGTTTTCAAACGCTCCGGTGAAACATATAAAAATTTAAACTCCGGATCGTGGATACTGTTTCCCAAAATTCTGTCTATTTCATGATTACTCAGTCCGGAATAAATCGCCTCTGCCTTAATGCCTCTTTTTTTCAAATTCTCCACTTGGTCTTTCATCAACGCAATCAATGGTGAAATGACCAAGCACATTCCTTTCTGCGCCAATGCCGGCACTTGAAAACAGATAGATTTTCCGCCACCCGTAGGCAATAAAGCTAAAGTATCGTTTCCGTCTAAAACCGATTGTGCAATTTCCTCCTGCAACGGTCTGAATTGGTCGTAGCCCCAGTATTTTTTTAGTATTTGGTGTAGCATTTTATAGTGATTAGGGTTAATGATTAACGGGTTTAACATAGTAGGGGCGCAAAATTTTGCGCTCTTTTTAGAATCATGATATGCTATTTTCTAAACCGCAAATATTCATATTTTTTTTGAATTATATATAGGCAAATGAAATTTAATTTTGCACAAATTTTGTGCTTTTATATAAAAAATGTTATTTTTGCGACCATTTTGTAAAGCCATGGCAAAAAAAGATATACCTACCGAAATTGTAGAAGCTGCTAAAGAATTGTTTTTCAAACACGGTTTTAAACGTATTAGCATTGAAGATATTTGTAATAAAGCAGACGTGAGCCGACGCACATTTTATGTGTATTATGAGAACAAAACCGATCTCCTGATTAAGATTTTAGAACAGATTCATGAAGAAAATTTGCGCGAAGTTTTTGCGATAAGCCATAGCGATTTGCCTTTTCCTCAAAAAATAATTGAAATCACAAATTACAATATAACTCAATTGGAGCGAATGACGCCTGAGTTCTCAGCAGATATACATGACCCCTCTTTTGTGGAAGTTAAAGATTATTATGAAAGTAAAAAAGAATACTCACAAGAATGGACACGCAACTTTTTTGCCGAAGCACAAAAACGTGGCGATATTCGTGCAGATTTAGATATAGGATTTTTGCAATATTTTATGAATTACGCCATTGCGTCATATAAAAACGAAGAGATACGAAAACGCTATCCCAATACAGCGCATCTTATGCGAAAAATTGCGGATATGTTGCTTTACGGCATTCTCGGGAAAGAAACAATTTAAAGATTTAAAAATTTAAAGTTATGAATTACAACCATTCTATAAACCAATAATTAAATCTTTAACCCTTAAATCAAAACAATGTTCCATTTCAAAAAATTCTCAGTCAATCATTCGCAAAGCACCATGAAAGTGGGTACTGATGCCGTAATGCTTGGCTCGTGGATGCCTGTTCCCGAAAATTGCAACACAATTTTGGAAATCGGCTCCGGTTGTGGGGTCATTTCGCTCATGCTTGCCCAAATAACAAACGCAAAAATTACAGGGATTGACATTGACGAAAAATCGGTGGAAGAAGCGCAAAAAAATTTGGAAAACTTTTACCGGAAAGATCAAGTGCAATTTATTTGGGAAAGTGTGCAAAGTTTTGCACAAAGATCCACACAAAAATTTGAGGTTATTGTAAGCAATCCGCCTTTTTTTCAAAACAGCTTAAAATCTCCGGTGGCAAGCAGAAATATTTCAAGACATAATGATAATTTAAGTTTCGAAGAACTTATTGCCGCTGTAGATATACTACTTTCAAATAACGGACGTTTCGGAGTAATTCTACCGGTAGAACCGGCAGAGAAATTAGAAAAATTAGCGTTAGAAAAATGTTTGTATGTTACAAAAAAAACATACCTATACCCTCTTCCGGATAAAAAAACAAATAGAATATTAATGATGTTTGAAAGAAGAAAGACTGTTTGCGAAAAAGATAATTTAATTATAAGGAATAAAGGTTATACACATGAATACTACATGTTTGTAAAAGAATTCTTGAAAATAGAGTGCATAATGAAATGAAAAAGACAATTCACTTTTCCGGAAAACTAATATTGCTTTTTTTTGCAGTGTATTTTTTATTTAGCAGCTGCTCTCAAACTTTCAATTCCGGTGATTTAATTTTTGTGGCTTCGGAAAATAGTGATTTTGAAAAATCAATTGTTGAGGTTACAAAAACGAAAGATAAAGCGTTGAATTTTACTCATGTAGGCATTGTTAATGTGACTGATTCGGGTGTTTTTGTGATAGAAGCGGCTCCGCAAAAAGGGGTGGTTTATTCAAGTTTACAAGAGTTTAAAGATGAAAATGTGAATGGCGTTTTGTATGTGGGCACGTTAAAATCGAAGTATAAAAAATATACGAAAGACGCCCTTAGTAGAGCTTGTTCTCATCTTGGAAAAGAATATGATTACGCTTTCGATTTTGAAAACGACCTCTATTATTGCAGTGAATTGGTGTATGATGCTTATGTGCATGCAAGCGGCGATTTGCATTTTTTTGAAACACCTAACATGACTTTTAAAAAAGAAGGAACGGATGAGGTTTTGCCTTATTGGAGCGAATATTTTGAGAAACTAAATGTTTCGATTCCGGAAGGTAAGCCTGGAATAAACCCCACCGGTTTAAGTCATTCTGAAAAATTAATTATTAAACCTATAAACCCATAAACTTATAAACCTATGAAAAAACTAACCTTATTCACCTTTTGTCTAATTACTCTTTCCGGTTTCGCGCAAACCAAGTCCGATTCGCTTCAAATTACTTTACAGCAAGCCATTGAAATTGCGCTGAATGAAAGCCCCAATATGCGCATTGCGGATAGAACTATCGAAACCAAAAAATATTACAGAAAAGAACAGATTGTGGGCTTATTCCCTAACGTAACCGGCGCGGCATCTTATCAACGCACGTTACAAAAACAAAAAATGGTGATGGATTTTATGGGGCAGAGCATGGAAATTGAGGTAGGAACGTCTAACAATATGGTACTTTCCGCCAATTTATCCATGCCGATTATTATGCCGGCATTATGGAACACGCTAAAACTCACTTCTATGGATATTGAATTGGCGGTAGAACAGGCGCGTGCATCAAAAATTGCACTCATAAATAATGTTAAAAAAGCGTATTATGCTGTGCTTATGGCGCAGAAATCATATAATGTGTTGATGGATAACTATAAAAATATAGAAGGTAACGCAAGATTTGTTACCGATAGGTATAACCAAGGATTAGTTTCCGAATTTGAAAAATTGCGCGCCGATGTGCAGGTACAAAATGCAAAACCCAATCTCAATGCTGCCATCAATGCCATAGATATAAGCCAGAAAGCGCTAAAAATTTATATGGGTGTGAATATTCACGAACCGCTGGTCTTTACAGGAGAATTGAAAGATTTTGAAACTGAAATGGAGGCTGCCAAACTTCCCGAAAAAAACTCTTTATCATTAGAGGGCAATACCGATTTGAAACAAATGGATATGACAATTCAACAGCTGGAACGTTCGCGCAAGATTGTGATTTCCGGCGCTTGTCCAATGTTGGCGCTATCAGGCAGCTATCAATATATGACTATGGGTAACGATATTCCTTTTAATCAATTCAACTGGTTCCCCTATTCGGTAGTTGGGGTTTCTTTACAAATTCCTATTGTTTCTTGGGCATCAACCGCTTATAAAAACAAACAGATAAAAAACAATATTCAAAATATGAATGATACGCGCTTGAACGCAGAGCGCATGTTGTGGCTCTCTGTTACTGCAAATTTAAGTAATATTGATAAAGCACTCGCCGATTTTGAATCAACGACTGAAAGTGTGAATATGGCAGCTCGTGCCTATAATATTGCTCAAAAACAATATGAAGTAGGCATGGGCACTTGGCTCGACCTTAATAATGCTGAATTAGCGTTGTTACGCTCACAACTTCTGTATTATCAATCTATATATGATTATTTAGTGGCACAAGCAGAATTAGAATATGTGCTCGGAAGAAATTAATAGTTTAAAGATTTAATAATTTAAAGCAACGAATTGCAAGCTATAAGCCATTAAATTTTTAAATCTTTAAACTTTAAACCAATAAATTATGAGAAAAATCCACAACGCCTACGCCGACATCGCCGAATACCACTGTTTCGGCTGCTCGCCCACCAACCCAATAGGTCTAAAACTTAATTTTTGGGAAGAAGAAGAATGGATTTACGCTAAATGGACGCCTGATAAATGGTATGAAGGATACCTGAATATGTTGCACGGAGGCATACAAGCCACGTTGTTAGATGAAATTGCAGATTGGGTGCTTATCGTGAGATTGGGAACCAGCGGCGTTACCAAAAGCTTGAATATTAATTATTTGAAACCTGTTTTTGTAAATCAGGGAGAAATTACCATTCGAGCCAAATTGGTAATCGAAAACGGCAATTCCGCTGTTATTTATACCGAATTGATGGATAAAGAAGGTATTGTACGCTCGCATGCTGAAATTGAGTATTTTGTGTTTCCACAGGAGGTTGCTAAACAGAAGTACCACTTTCCGGAATATGAGGCGTTTTTTAAGGGTAATTAATATGAATTCAATAATTTATTTCACAGGGAACCACAGAGAAGACACAGAGAGCCATTGAGGATTAATTCCTCTGTGCAACTCTGTGATTCCTCTGAGGTTCTCCGTGTAAAAACATTAAACCATTATTTATGAAATCCTACAGAAAAGAACTTCACTTCAACATCCCCACACGCAGAGGATTGAAAAATATTACACGAGACGTGCAACAAGCTATTAATGAAAGCGGTATTAAAGAAGGCTTGGTATTGATAAATGCCATGCACATTACCGCCAGTGTTTTTATTAATGATGATGAATCGGGCTTGCACCACGATTACGAAGTGTGGTTGGAAAAATTAGCTCCCGAAAAACCACACAGCCATTACCAACACAATGGTTTTGAAGATAATGCCGATGCGCATCTCAAACGTACCATAATGGGACGCGAGGTGGTGTGTGCCGTCACTAACGGTAAACTTGATTTTGGGACATGGGAGCAGATTTTTTATTTTGAATTTGATGGTAAACGAAGCAAACGAGCGTTGATTAAAATTATTGGAGAATAGAAAGATATATGGCGTGCGGTATGTGGTGAGCGGTGCGCATACCACATACCTCTCACCGCATACCATTTTTTTATATTTTCGCGCCCATTATGAAGAATATTAGAAATTTTTGCATCATTGCCCATATTGACCATGGCAAGAGCACGTTAGCCGACAGGCTACTTCAACATACCAATACCATTACCGACCGCGATTTTCACGACCAGGTGTTAGATAACATGGATTTGGAGCGCGAACGAGGTATTACCATTAAAAGTCATGCCGTTCGCATGGATTATAACCACAACGGCGCCGATTATATTTTCAATTTGATTGACACGCCCGGACACGTGGATTTTTCGTATGAAGTATCTCGTTCCATTGCCGCTTGTGAAGGTGCATTGCTATTAATTGATGCCACGCAAGGCGTTCAGGCACAAACCATTTCAAACTTGTATTTGGCTATTGACCACGATTTGGAAATTATTCCGGTGCTCAACAAAATGGATATGCCGTCTGCCATGCCCGAAGAGGTAAAAGATCAAATCGTTGACTTATTAGGCTGTAAAAGAGAAGATATTATAGAGGCCAGTGGTAAAACCGGCGCAGGAATAGAAGAAATATTGGAAGCGGTAGTCAACCGCATTCCACATCCAAAAGGAGACCCGGAAGCGCCACTTCAAGCATTAATTTTCGACTCCGTATTTAATTCATACAGAGGAATTATTGCTTATTTTAGAATTTTTAACGGTACCGTTCGCAAAAACGATTTCGTAAAATTTATTTCTACGGAAAAAGAATATCATGCAGATGAGATTGGATTTTTGAAATTGAAACAAGAGCCTACGGATGTGATGACGGCAGGCATGGTAGGCTACATCATTTCCGGCATTAAAGCTTCGGCAGAAGTACGTGTGGGAGACACAATTACGCATGTAGCACGTCCTTGCGAAAAAGCGATTTCCGGTTTTGAAGAGGTAAAACCCATGCTTTTTGCCGGAATTTACCCTACTGATACTGATGATTATGAAGAGTTGCGCGCTTCGTTAGAAAAGCTGCAACTTAACGATGCTTCTTTAACGTTTGTACCGGAATCTTCTGCCGCACTCGGTTTCGGATTTCGTTGCGGATTTTTGGGCTTGTTGCACATGGAAATCGTGCAAGAAAGGTTAGACCGGGAGTTTGATATGGATGTAATTGCTACCGTGCCCAACGTTTCATACAATGTAGTCACTACACAGAAAGAGATTATTGAAGTGCACAACCCTTCGGGAATGCCGCCCCCCAGTAATGTGGATCATGTGGAGGAACCTTTCATTCGCGCACAAATTATCAGCAAAGCCGAGTACATCGGTCCCATTATGAAATTATGTTTGGATAAACGCGGAACGCTTCTTAATCAGATATATATCGCATCGAATAGGGTAGAATTAACGTTCGATTTGCCATTAGGAGAAATCGTTTTCGATTTTTATGATAAACTGAAGAGTATTTCAAAAGGTTATGCTTCATTTGATTATCATATTTCCGATTATAAACCGGCGAAATTGGTAAAGTTAGATATTCTCCTTAATGGTGATTCGGTAGACGCGCTTTCATCGTTAACCCATGTGGATAACGCGTATTCGTTTGGGCGTAAAATTTGCGAAAAACTTCGCGAACTCATTCCGAGACAACAGTTTGACATTGCTATTCAAGCAGCGATAGGCACCAAAATTATCGCCCGCGAAACCATTAAAGCATTACGTAAAGACGTAACGGCAAAATGTTACGGCGGCGACATTTCGCGTAAGCGCAAACTTCTTGAAAAACAAAAGAAAGGAAAGAAAAAAATGCGTCAAATCGGAAACGTAGAAGTACCGCAATCCGCGTTTTTGGCAGTGTTGAAGCTTGACTAATTAAAAATTAATTAAAATTAAGAGTTATGAATCACAAATCTCACACCTCACACCTCATACCTCGTACCGCATACCGCTTTCTGCTTTCCGCCTTCTGCTTTCTCGCATCTATTTTGTTATCCGCACAAAGCATCAACATCGAAAACCTTCCTTACATTGAGATGAATGGAAGCGCTCAGGTGGAGGTTGTTCCTGACAGAATAAATATGCAAATTGTTCTAAGAGAATACATTGATGGGAGATTTAAAGTTACGATTGCCGAACAGGAGATGAAAATGATAAACATGCTTAAAATTGCCGGAATTGATATGTCTAAGCTTAATTTGGCGAACGTAAATGCAGATTATGTTACGATTACGAAAAGAAATACGGAGGTCATTACTGAAAAGACCTATCATTTAACGGTTTCTACCGTGCAAATGCTGACAAGCGCTTTTCAGGTGCTTAATGATTTGAATATTAAGGATGCAAGAATTATTTCGGTAACACATTCGAAAATGGATAGTTTGCAACAAGCTACCAGAATAGAAGCGATTCGAGATGCCAGAGACAAAGCCGGCTCATTGCTGAGATCTATTGGAAGCAAATTAGGCAAGCCGCTGATTATCAGAGAAAATAGCTTTTTCCCTTTTGGAGGCGATATGATTCTTGTCAGACGCACCGGCACGCCCAATGCCATGGAAGTTGCAGAAGATATTATGGAGGATGAAAATGTACTGGAGTTTAGAAAAATTAAAATTCAGAGTTCTATTTATGCGCGGTTTGCGATAGAGTAAATTTAGAACTAAATGAAAATAACGTCGCTTATCTGCGGTAAGCGAATAGGCGCAAAATTCCTTCTCCTTTTTAAGGAGAAGGTGGCATTCGGAGGCAGGCATTTTTTCAAATCCAAAACATTGAACGCCGACGAATGACGGATAAGGTATATAAAAAATAATTCCTTATACAAAATATTTGTAAATCAGTTTGATTTTTTCAAAATAACCCTATTCGTTATTCTTTTGATAACCTTATCCGTCATCCAGCGGCGGTTAATGATGAGCAATGAGCTAAGTCGAAGCGCCGCTGGCTGCCACCTTCTCCTTAAAAAGGAGAAGGAATTTTGCGCCTGCTCACTTATCGTGAATAAGTGACATTTATTCGTAGTTGCTGATTTAGAACACTTTAACTATTAGCTCAGTCCTTGGGCTGTCCTTTACTCTTTACCTCACAATCATCAACTTCTCCGTTTTTTGCCCATTTTCCGTTCTCAATGTACAAAAATAGATGCCTGTAGGAAGCTCTACTCCGTTAAAAGTAATTTTATACACACCGGCATCGTGAGGAGTTCTATTTTTAAGGTTATACACAAGTTTTCCGAAGTTATCGTGTAAGCTAATTTCTACTAACTCCGATTTACTGAGATTATACTCAATGGTTACATTGCCTGTTGATGGATTGGGGTACAATTTTAAATAATATTCCTTTTCTGTTACAGGCTCTTCCGAATTTAGAGAATTGATTGCTTCTACACTAAAACTTTCAATTACGGGTACCGGTTCGCTGTTATTCCCTTTGGGAGGAGCCGTTGTGGTATGCGTACAAGTGAAAAAAGGATCGACATAAGCTATGAAATTAGAACCTTCAGCCGCTATAAAACCATCGGTGAACACAATGTTTTCGCCGGCATGAAAAACAACGTTTGCTCCGCTTTGAATAACGTAGTCTCCCACCGTTTCTCCCGGCTTTACATTTTTACCTGCTATGATATCGGTGATCACACTGTAATTTTGAGTACTTGTTTCCACATGATTTTGTAGATATAGTTTATGATACAGGTTGCCGTGCATAACTGAGATATGGAATCTTACACTATCAGGATGAACAGGAATCCACTCCGGAGAAACATTCTCGGGATCATATATAATTCTGGTTACCTTGTAAACATAAGTTTTTGCGATTGCTGTAGTATTGGTAATACTATCTATCTTTATAAAATAAATACAATTGTTAGTATCGGGAGCTACAATTACGGAAAAACCATTGGCGCTTCCTTGCACCACAGGGAATGATGTATAGGGGTAGTTTATGGTTGCTGTTATTTCATATCTTTCTGCCATGAAATTACCAAAGAGCCGCAGATGTGAGTGCCAATCTTCAGGAACGTCTTCAAAGCATTGATACATCCAAGCCTTTAATTCAAGCGTATCTGAGATGTTTGTTACTTCTTGTGAGGTAATAAAAAATTCCGGCGGTGGAGCAAGAGCATACATAACCGCTTTATGCGCATTCACCAATCCATACCCCATCTTAGCATTCCAAGCTCCATATTTATGTTTGGAGGAATAGGTATATTCATAAAGACAATCTATATATATTTTTTCGCAACTTAAGGCGATTATTTTTTTGACTTCTTCATGTGTTAAACAGGGTTTAACCGATAAAACCAATGCGGCAACGCCGGCTACATGCGGACAAGCAAGAGAGGTGCCGTGAAAATAACGATAACCACTGCCGGGTCCTGTATATAACGCAGTGGAATATACACAACAACCCGGAGCTACTACATGTATTCCTTGCTCCAAATACCTGGAATAATCTGATTGTTTTCCGGTGGGTTTTATGGCTCCAACAGCTATAACATTAGGCAAATCTGCGGGCCAATCTACGGGACGACTATCACCGTCGTAGTTTCCCGCTGCCGCTACCACTATGCAGCCTTTTTTGTCTCTGCCGGATTCTATTGCTTCTGCAATGGCATCTGTAACAACCTGCATTGCAGGTGTAACTGGCTTATCACCTTGACCCCACGAAAGACTGATCACATCTACCTTGGCTGTCTCCCAAGCGTGTCGAATAGCTGTTGCTTGCCATGAGGGAAGAGAATGCCAATCACGATCATCTTCAGACACACTACCCTTAATTTTGCTGGCTTTATAACCTATTCTAATGGGTACTATTTTGCAGTTGGGCGCTACGCCTACAATACCAACACTGTCGTCTATGGCGCCAATCACTCCCGCACACATCGTACCGTGATAGTCACTTCCCGAATTGCCGCCATAAGAATTCCCATTAGAATGATCTGTTGCATCATATCCTTCCAAAAGATTTAACGCTAAATCAGGATGATCTAACTGTACCCCATTGTCAATTACTGCAATTGTAATGTTCTGATTGCCTTTGGTGATACGCCACGCCGCTTCTGCTTTAATATCAATACCGGGAAGTGCCTCCCATTCACAGCATTCAGATACATCCTGTCCGGTGTTATTTAACCCCCATTGTTTGGGATAATGGTTTACTCCGTTTTTAAGTGGATTTGTACTTGCATTTACAGGGTGTTGTTTCATTTTACGTATAAAATCAGGTTCAACAAACTCACATCTTCCCGATTCAAATAAAATTCTACATACCTGTAAAATATCCTCTAAGGGTACGTTTAACTCTACTAAATAAGTTTCACGATATGGGTTAAACAATGTGATGTTTTTAATACTTGTAGTTAAACCGGCATACTCAAAGATGCTTTCTATAGATTGCCCTTTCTTTACTTTAACAAAGATTTTGTAAGTAGGCATTTGTATGGCGCCACCGGCATACTCTAATACGTGGGCAATATCTGCAATATTCCGGTCTCTTTTTAATCTATCAATGTTTGTTTCCAACGTATCGAAGGTGGCAATCACAAAATCTTCAGCAAAAAGATAAGCTGAAATAAAATTGGTTGTTTCTATCCACGTTTTTATGTCTGTTTCGGGATGGCATTTGAATATTACTTGATTTTTTTTGATTTTAAAATCTACTTGTTCTCCTTTAGAGGAGTAATAGAAATCGGTTTGTGCAAATAATCCTGCAATAAAAAACAGGAACAACGAAAATAATAATATTTTTCTCATAACAATTTAATTATTAACCATTAACCACTAACCACTAACCACTATTTTCTTGCTTTCGATTTCAGAGAGGCGTTTTTCCATTTGAATGATATACAGCGTAAGTTCTTCTACTTTTCGAAGGAGTATGGCATTCATTTCGCCTAATTCAATGCCGTTGGCTTCTACTTCTGCGGCAGAAGGAACATTGGGTAAATGTTGGTTTTCGTTAATAAACTGCTCTACCTCGTTCAAAGTAGGTAATTTATAGTCTTTTGCAAACACAAAATCGGGCCAACAAGGACCACCGGAAACAGCAACACGTACTTCTTTTGCACAGATTCTTCCGGAAATTTTGGCGCTTTCTGCATTCAAGGCATCCGCAGTTACCGTACCGTTAATGGTTGCGGTTTGTGCATTCAACGCTCCCTTTGAAGTTAATGTACCTGCAATTAAAGTATTGGTAATATCTGCGTTTGTTGCCTTAAACGAACCATTTACATTTAATTTTTCCTGAGCAGGGGCAGTTCCAATACCCACATTCCCGGTTAATTGTGTGGTTCCGGTAATGGCGGCGCTTCCCGCAGTTAAAGCATTGGCAATCGTTGCGCTTTGCGCCCTCAGTTCATTTACCGTTGCCGTGCCGTTTACATCCAATGCCGATGAGGGGTTTGTTTTTCCAACGCCAATGTGTCCGTTGTTGTCTAAGAACAAAATGTTATTATTTGTAGATGAAATTCTGTAAACAAAATTTAATCCGTTGTTTGTGCGGGAAATTTCCCAGCTGTCTCTACCCAAACTACCAGGCGACAATACAAGTTTATCTCTTGTAGTAATATCTCCTTCCGCTAAAATATCTTGCCCTACATGTAGTTTTGCCTGTGGCGTGGTAACGCCAATACCCACTGAGCCACCACCACTAATAACCATCCTTTGGATATTATTACCGCTTACTATAGCGTTAAATTTTAACCCTTGGATATCTGAATATATATCCCAAGGGTGCGTGGTAAGTTGCAA
>WQTS01000112.1 GCA_009786185.1 Bacteroidota bacterium | reverse complement strand
TACTGCTGCTGACGGCGTAACAGAATTGGAATACACGGTAACTGTAAATCGTGCGCTGAATACTAATGCCACTTTATCGAACCTTACAGTTTCTACAGGAACTTTATCGCCGATGTTTAACGGTACACAGTATATTTATACGGTTGATGTACCTTACAGTGTGTCCTTAATAACCTTAACGGCTATAACAACCGATATTAATGCCACCGTTGTTGGCGATGGCGTGAAAACACTTAGTACAGGCGCAAACATGGCAATGATTACTGTTACTGCTGCGGATGGGGTAACTACATTAACCTACATAGTGCTTATTAACCGTGCTTATAATAATATTGCCACGTTATCCAATCTTACTGTTTCTGAGGGTACGTTAACGCCGACGTTTAGCAGTGGAATTTATAACTACAGCGCAAATGTTCCTTATAGCGTATCTTCAATAACTTTAACTGCATTAACTACAGATGTAAATGCTATAGTAGTTGGTGATGGCGTGAAAACCTTAAACATTGGTGTAAATCAATTTACTGTAATCGTGGTTGCAGAAGATGGCGTAACCACCTTAAATTACACAGTAACGGTAACTCGCGCAAACAATTCCGATGCCTCTTTATCAAATCTTACTGTATCAACTGGAACGCTAACCCCTGCATTTAGCAGTACGCAATACAACTATAGCGTAGATGTGCCTTTCAATGTAACTTCATTAACATTGACGGCAACCGCAACCTTCCCTACCGCAACGATTGTGGGCGATGGATTGAAATCGTTAATTGTTGGCGCTAATGTGTTTACTATTACCGTTACCGCTGCTGACAATGTGACGCAATTGGTTTACACAGTAACCGTTAATCGTGCAGCAAATACAATAGCAAGTTTATCAAGCCTCACCGTTTCCGAAGGATTATTAACCCCAACATTCAACAGCAATGTTTACAATTACACCGCAAATGTGCCCTATAACGTAACCTCCTTAATATTAACAGGAATAGCGACTGATGTAAATGCAACTGTGATTGGCAATGGGTTGAAACCCATTATTGTTGGCGCAAATGAGTTTACGATTACCGTTACTGCTGCTGACGGCGTAACAGAATTGGAATATACGATAACAGTAAATCGTGCGCTGAATACTAATGCCACTTTATCGAATCTTACAGTTTCCACCGGAACTTTGAACCCGGTATTTAACAGCACGCAGTATATTTATACGGTTGATGTGCCTTATAATGTGTCCTCCATAACCTTAACGGCTGTGGCCACTGATGTTAATGCCACCGTTGCTGGCGATGGTGTGAAAACCCTTACCACAGGAACAAATACTTTTGCTATCAAGGTAACTGCGGCAGATGGCTTAACAGTATTAGAATACACAGTAACCGTACATCGCGTTTGTAACTCCGATGCAACTTTGTCAGACATTATAATTTCTGAAGGAGAACTTTCACCCGAATTTTTCAGTACAAATTATGCCTATACAGTTGCTGTAAATGAAAGTGTAACAGCGCTTACCATAAACGCCATCTCCACTGATCCGAATGCGAAAGTAATCGGCGCCGGCTTAAAAGTACTTGTTCCCGGAACCAATACCTTTATGATTACAGTAATAGCCGAAGATGGTATAGCACAATTGCAATACATGGTAACCGTAACGAGAACAGTAGGCATGGACGAACACGCTCAGAAAACCGAAATATTGGTTTATCCGAATCCAACGACGGGAGAATTGCGTGTTGCGAATTACGAATTACGAATTGACGATATTAAGGTTTTCGATATTTACGGAAAAATGTTAAAAGTTGACAGTCGGAAATCAGAAATCGGGCAATCGGAAATCGAAATCAACATTGCACATTTGCCGAGTGGAGTATATTTTCTACAGATACAGACCGATAAAGGTTTGATTAATAAAAAAGTAATAAAACAATAATAAATCTCTATGATATCCTGTGTGCGCTGCGCCTCTGTGCTGAATGCTTTTTCAACATAGAGACGCAGCGCACACAGAATTAATCATTTGCAATTAATTGTTAAACACATACTTATGTCACCATAACCTAACGACACCTTTTTCACTTGGGACCTGAAAAAGAGCATGAAGAGCAACAAACCATTTTATATCTGTAAAACAGAATACTACAGATATAGAATGAAACATTATTATTACACAGAACACAGTAAAATAAAATATCGGGATTATACCATCAATTATTAATCAGAATTGGAGTCATTTTAGCGCACTGCTTACCGTTTTGGCTGTTTTGTACGCTTGTGTGTTCGTTTCCGTACTCATTGACTTGTACTTTGGCGTAAAGCGAGCCAAACGACTAAATATCGCCCGGACAAGTTTCGGCTACCGCTGCACTATTACTAAATTAACAAGTTACTTCGGACTGCTGCTCATGCTCACCATTGCTGATGTAGCGGCAAGTGTAGTGTTAAAAATGCCATACTTTACCGTACTGGGCGCAATTGGCATAGTAATAGTAGAGGCTAAGTCGGTGTATGAAAACCTTAAACAGGAAGAAAAAGGCGTTGAGGAAGTCCAAAAAACGCTGTTAAAAATCTTTGAAAACAAAGACCAAATTAAAGAACTTATCATATTTTTTAACTCTCACAAAACAGAAAATTATGATACCAAGAGGACTACGCAACAATAACCCCCTGAACATCCGGCACAGTGCCGACAGCTTTCAGGGAGAAATCAAAGGCACAGATACAGCCTTTAAAACTTTCATTTCAATGGCTTACGGCTACCGTGCCGCTTTTGTAATACTACACACTTATTTCTCACGTGGATTAAACACAGTCGAAAAAATAGTAACCCGATGGGCGCCACCCAACGAAAACAACACCGCCGGTTACGTCACAAATGTCGAAAAGTGGGCAAACATTCCACGCAACAAAGAACTGACCCTCGCAGATGGCGCCGACTACATCAAAATTGCAGCGGCAATGTGCCGGGCAAAAAACGGACAAGCCGCAAACATGGCAGACGTAGAAGTCGGCTTTAATTTACAAACCAAAATCAAAATGCAATGAAAAACCTATTATTTACCTTATTGACAGCACTCTTGTGCTGTTGCTGCTCTTGTACCATGCCTAAATATATCCCGATAGAATCCGTAAAAACAGAGTACCGGGACAGGGTTTTGCGAGATTCTATTTACCGGTACGATTCAATCTATGTCAAAGAAAAGGGCGATACGCTCATTTTTGAGCGCTACCGGTATTTGTACAGGGATAAATTAATCCGGGATTCCGTTTTCATTTGCGAACTATCAGGGTGCCATATCCGGTAGAAGTGATTAAGAACGTTAAAGCAAAAAGAACTTTATCCGGGTGGCAGAATTTTCAGATATGGTGTGGGCGCATCGCTCTGGTTACTGTTTTGCTCTTTGTCGTATTCTTTCTATTGAGGCGGAAAAAATTCTAATCCTCACAACCGTTCCCACTTTCATGAGAACAAGCGAGCCGCCCAATCGGGTGGCTTTTGCTTTGTATAAAATTGCGCTTGAAATAAGAAAAAATAACCAAATTCCTTCTAAAACTATATATTTGCTGCCGATATTTATATTTGCTTATGAATATACGTGTAAATAGCTGCATATAAGCGTTTTAATATCTATATATTCTTATACAGTTGTTGTGCTTAGTTTGTACCATAAATTTATAATATACTAATAATCAATATACTTTATCTTTAAACCTTAAATTCTTAAATCTCTATAATTCTTCCACCAAAATCTCCCCACGAGGGTTTTCGATGACATATTTTGTAAATTTCTCATCAGATTCGAAGCCATCTCCTTTATTTACTGTTCCATCTGCTTTTATTTGAGTAACTTCTACATCAGAAAAGATGCGTTTGCTTCTTTTATCCCAAATAATTTTTTCTGTAAGAATAGATTCTTCTTTTACCAAATCTACAATAATCACATTGCCGTGTGCCTCCATGCGATCTGCACGCTCATGATCAATGGCATAATCTGCCGTAAGCGTGGATTGTTTATCACCGTTTGTATAGGAGGTAACCGTAATTCCTTCCGGAAAATCCGTATAAGGCTCATCACCATAATACTTATTCATAACCGGAGCGTACAAAGTAAACGCGAGTTCCCCCTCTTCACTTCTAATAATTTCAATATTCCGCACAGATTCATCGGGGAATTTTCCATCGTATTCTAATAGAATTACTTCTGAATGGGAGCTGCAAGAAAAAATGCACAAAAGCATTAAAATACAAGAAAAGGGAAAAAAAATACGATTTAAGTGGTTCAAGGGGCAAAATTTTGCGCAAAGATAGATTTTTTTATGCTATGAGCCTTTCAAACTTTGAAGGAGATTAATTAGGATAAATATTCTATATTTGCCGGCATTTTAGAATCTCGATTAATTCATTACATAAACCTTAAAAATCAAAACATTATGAAAAAAAATGTAATTATCATCGGCGCAGCGGGGCGCGACTTTCACAACTTCAACACCTTTTTCCGTCACAATCCAAACTATAATGTGGTAGCTTTTACCGCAGAGCAAATTCCCGGAATTGATGGAAGACCTTATCCTAAAGAATTGGCAGGCACAGACTTATATCCAAACGGTATTCCAATTTATAAAGAGTCTGAACTTCCTGAGCTTATTAAGAAATTTGATGTAACTGATTGTGTTTTTGCATACAGCGACAAAACATACGAATATGTAATGGGCGTGAGCGCGATTGTAAATGCTGCCGGCGCTAATTTCATTTTAATGGGACCGAAAGAAACGATGATTAAATCAACCAAACCGGTAATCGCAATTGGCGCTACCCGTACCGGCTGCGGAAAATCACAAACTTCTCGTAAAATTATTGAATATTTGGTAGATATGGGTTTAAAAGTGGTTGCCGTTCGTCACCCCATGCCGTACGATCCGGATTTGAACAAACAAAGAGTTCAACGTTTTGCTACCGTTGAAGATTTGAAAAAACACAATTGTACTATTGAAGAAATGGAAGAGTATGAACCACACGTAGTTACAAAAAGAAACGTAATTTACGCAGGCGTTGATTATGAAGCAATTCTTCGTGAAGCAGAAAAAGATCCTGATGGTTGCGACGTTATTCTTTGGGATGGCGGAAATAACGACTTCCCATTCTTCGTTCCTGACTTATGCGTAGGTGTTGCCGATCCATTACGTCCGGGTGCTGAAATAGGTTATTATCCCGGTGAAGTTGTAGCGCGCATGTCTGACGTTATCGTGATCAACAAAATTGACTCAGCTTCTTTAGAAAACATCAATAAAGTAAGAGCAAACTTAGCAAAAATCAATCCGAAAGCGATCATTGTTGATGCCGCTTCCGTTTTAACTGTTGATAAACCCGAACTAATTAAAGGCAAACGCGTATTGGTAGTAGAAGATGGTCCAACATTAACGCACGGCGAAATGAACCTTGGTGCAGGTACTGTTGCCGCTATGAAATACGGTGCTGCCGAAATGATTGACCCAAGACCCTATATCGTGGGTTCATTAAAAGATACTTTCGCTACTTACCCAACTATCGGCGCATTACTTCCGGCGATGGGCTACGGCGAAGCACAAATGAAAGACTTAGAGCAATCAATTGCCAACACGCCTTGTGATGTAGTAGTTATAGGTACGCCTATTGACCTTCCGCGTTTCGTAAACATTAAACAACCGGTGGTTAAAATCGGATACGAATTGCAAGAAATCGGCACACCGAACTTCAAAGAGATTCTTGATGACTTTGTAAAAAAACACAATCTTAAAAAATAACACTTGACTTTTTTAAGTATTCCTTTAATCTATTGGTTTGCGGGGCTTGCACTTGTGTTGCCCCGCATTCCTGTTATTGGAAAATGGTTCAATATTATAAACACCGCAATCCATGAGCTGGGACACGCTTTAATGGCGCTAATTTTGGAAGGTAATGTTAAAAAAATTGAGCTTTTTAACGATGCATCCGGCACAACCACCACTTCCACGAAAACAAAATTCGGTAGTTTTTTAGTTGCTTTCATCGGCTATCCGTTTTCCTCTTTAGTTTCGTATTTCATATTCTATTTATTATCTGTAGGATACGAAAAAGGATTTTTGCTGGGAATTTCCATACTTTTTTTATTCATGCTGTTACTTTGGGTACGCAATATTTACGGCGCAATATGGATCATTATCTTTTGTGCAATAAACGGATATTTAATCTATTTGAACAATGCACATTACATACATATTGCAGCATTATTGTATGCAGTTTTTATAGCCGTAGATGCCGTTTTTTCTGCATTAACAGTTTTATTTTTGTCAATTAAGCAAAAGGATAAAGCGGGGGATGCTACATTGTTGAAGAAAATTACAGGGATTCCGGCGTTTATTTGGGGGTTGTTGTTTGCCGGAATCGCAGGGTTTATTTTTTATGCAATAATTGAGAGCCATGATTTTATTAAGATTTTCATGATTAGCAAGATATAATAATTCTGTTAATCTTTTAATCTTATTAAAATCATAGTTCAGACTGAAAATACCTCCTCGTAAACCTCGTCTTCTGCCCACGATTGCCAAGCTTATACGAAAACGCAGGCTCACCATCCTTCGCTTTTATCATTTTTTGTTTGGCTTTTGTTTTGATTATCGCATCGTTAAATTTTTCATCAGAGGAAAAAGCAGATACACTATTGTTCTCAAATTGGAAAAAGAAAAAATGTCTTCCCAACTCAAAATAGATGTATAAAGTATTTCGTGAACCTTTTTTCTCAATGACAATTCTTCCAGGAATTTCTTTATGCACAGTTTTTCCGCCTGAAATAACCACCGGAAGTGTTTTTTGTGATTCAAACGCTGCATTTTCTTGCGACCATGTAAAATTTAAAGTTGAAAATAGAAATTTTACATCTAATTCCTCAGGCAATTTGCCTAATTGTATGCCCGACCGACTCGCTCTTTCATACTTCTCATATTCTTCTTGCCCTAAAATGTTGACTAAAGATTGAACATAATTTTTATCCGAATATGGATCTACAAATTTTACATCTTTGGCTTCGGCAAAATATTCATTCATAATTCTCATCGCTTCTTCGTTGAAAAAGAAGTCAATAGAAGTAGTCAGGTGCATTATGGCGGAATCGGCGCGCATGTAGTTTACCACTTGACCGTGCGTGTTAAACTTAACACGTCCCAATTTTGCACCCATATCAATAGCGCCTTCACCAACAGCAATACAATTTTTATTATATAACGAGATGATATTTCCTTGAGATTCAGGATTATTAAGCTTTTCTAATGATGCTGCTTGAAAAGCTTGTTTTTCAGTATTATAAGTTATAAAACCCGAGGAGGTAATGTACTCCGAATCATTTACCTGATCTTTCGCAGCGCCAAAGGCAGTGTAAATTATACCGGTTTTATTGGAAGAAGCAATGGCAACCGTAGCCCTTCGGTCATTCACATCGCGCGATTTGTTGTTAATTTCTATTAAAATGTTATTCGGATTGATTTGTTGATTAATCTTTAACGCTTCCGGTTTTCCAGCGTTGCAGTTTTGTAACATGGAAACACCTCCCGTGAATGTCAAAAACTCTTGTGTACTATTTAGTTCCACATTGCCGCTAAAGCCAAAATGCGGACTCAATGTAAAATCAATTTCAGGTTTGATAGATGCGGTTCCTTTGGTACCTCTAAAATACCAAACTGTGTCAAAACGAAGCGTTTGTGCAGTATTGAAAGCATCTATATAATCGTAATAGCCGCTTCCTTTAAAATCGTCGCCGTTTTCAATTTGCACGGAACAATTATGGAGTTCGTGGTACATATTATCGCGAGAGGCTAAGATTCTTGCGTTGGTAAGTCGTGAAAAGGTAGCTGCTTCATAAATGGTAATTTCCCCATTATCAGGAATAATGGCGGCATCCCCTGACGGAATATAACGTACGCCACGTGCTGTAAGTTTGTGTAGCCCAAAATCGAAATCTAATTCTTGCAGGTTAAAACTAAGCCTTCCTCTACCCTGCCCAATGGTGGAAAGGAGATTTTCTTTGCTGTTCATTTTCACCAATTCACGCGCCGGCGTCGTGTTAATGGCAACATTTTTGTACGGATCATCCCACAGAAAACGAAGCACATTTTGATCAATCGTATTCCATGTAAATGCTTGTACGTTAGCTTTAAATCCGTTAGTAATAAATCGTATTTCCGAAAAACCGGCGGCAGAAATAAATTCACCCACACGGGTGTAAAAATTAATTTTAGCCGTATAATTATCTGTGGTAAAGGCGTATCTTTTTTCTTTTTCATTTTCAAAGATGCGTAAATTAGCATTTTCTGCTTCTACAACATGATGCTTTAAGGTCATCAATTTCGATTGTAATTCTGCGCGCTTAAAATTCAAAACTCCATTTCCTGCTAAATTTTTTGGCGATAAAGTCAATATACCGTCAAATGTGCTTTCATTAAAAATGTTAAAAGGCGATTTTACGGAAGTAACGCGCATTTCATTTTTATACGGTTCGAAAAAAAGCTGCGCTTGGGTAGTAGAGACTTCGGGATACTCTGTTTCAGCTAACAAGGGACTTACGTGAAATGTATTTATTTCTCCTCTAACAGACTTTAGATAAAATACTAAACTGTCGCTTTCTATAGTAGAAGTTAAGTAATTGATTTTTCCTTTTCCGCGCAATCCTTTATTCGTTAAATCAATAGCATTGTAGTAATGTGCAATTCCACCAAACATCGGCAATCCGACACTATCTGTTAAATGAATGAAACCGAGCGAGTTATCAGGTTGCAACTTGAGCGGTTCATGAATATCGGAAAAAATGCCGCCTGAAACTAACCTACCCGGAAATTTCGTTTCGGCAATATTAAAATTATCCAAGTTTTTTATCACAAAATAGTCAATCATAAAATAGAAGGTATCTCTTTTATACTCTGCATTTAAGATAAAAGGTTGGTCAAAAAATACCTTTCCGCCTTCACGACTTTCAAACATGGGATAATCGGGAATATCTTTATTGCCGCTTTTATTTTTAGGAGCGTCAATGAATAAAGTTCCCGAAACCTCTTCTATCATGTTTTTAACTTTTTTTAACGGGTATTCTCCGTAAATATCTTTTGGTTTCGATTTATCTTCCGAAAACATGATCATCGAATCAATTTGCGGCATCATTATTTCAAACTTGTCATAGTCGAAACTACAATCTTTTGCTACAAAGTCGAATAAGCCGCCAATTACGCGTCCTGAAAAATGTAAACCTCTGTTTCGCTTTACTGTAACTATTTCATTGGTAGGGTAGACATTCACGATACGCGCGTCGCTCAACACAAAAAACTCACAGTCATAAATAATTAAATCGAAAGTGCGCATATCTAAAACGGCAAAATGCGATTTTGACTCCCAAAGCAAATTATCATAATCGCGTCGCTTCGATTCATTATTCAAATAATGCGCTAATTTGCTTTTATATTGAATCACATCGTGTTGCAGATCGTACTCAATAAATCCTTGCACCGCGTATTCAATTAACAAGGATTTCATATCGGCATGCGAAGTGCGAAACGAGCCAAGTACATGACGCAATGAAATGGGCTGAAAATCGTGACTTTTAAACAGTTCCCATAGCTGCAACATCGGATGTTTATCATTATACCCTTTATTACGACGCATGATTTCCGGATCAAAAAAATCTTGCGATTGAAAAAAAGCGGATTTATTTAAGTTTTGAAACGGTGCTTGCCGAAATTCAAGCGTGGGCGTGTTCATTCTCCAAAAAATGGCATCAGATTTTATTTCCAATTTGTGATAAGAATCGAAAAAAGGCGCTCTACCTATTCCGTAGGTAGTTCTTGAAACCCATAGTTCCTCAGTAACAGGATTATAATTAAAATCTGCACAAGGATGATAAATAGAGTCTATGGTTGATTCTGTTTCCAAATAGATGACTACAGCAGCATTTTGTGCCACAATCAATTCCGGATGAAAAACAAATGCTTGCGCACTTATTTTTACTAACGGCTTTTTATCCACGAAGATATAAAGCTGCTGTAAGTGCTCATTATACTGCACATTAGGGTACTTTTGTTGCGCATTTCCTGTTACAAAAAGAAAAAAGAAGTAAAAAAGAAAAACAAAGCGTTTCATCAGAGTTCTCCTTTCAACGCTAACAACTCGAATTTTGCTTTTAACAATTGCATTAAGTGTACTTCCTGCTTGATGAGCGATTGCAATTCATCATTTTGCTGTTTAATGAAATCATAAGCTGTAATTATTCCATTAAGCAGCTGTATTTTAGATGTTTCTGTAATATCCTTATGTTTCTCCGTAATTTGTTTATCCAATACAATCAGATTTTCAATTTTTTGAATTTCATTCCATTTTTCTTCAATGGCAATTTGGTTTGATTTTTCAAAATCGCGTTCTTGAGCTTCTAAGATTTTCTTTTGCAGGTTAATAATATTTCCTACTCCTGTAGTTTTTATCCAATCAATAACAGGGACGTTAAATTTTATACCCACAATATAATTCCAATCAAATCTATTTGAAAAAATATTAAACGTAGGTCTTCCATATCCGCCGGAAGCAAAAAAAGTGAAATTTGGCAAACTATTGGCTAAAAAGAATTTACGCTGATATTCCAATCCTTTTTTGCTGTATTCGAATATCGAAAATTCTAAACGGGATGAAGCGCTGTTTCTTTGAATTACAGGCGCTGCAGGCACTTCAAAAATAGCATTGTGTAACTCCTTTCCGGTAATGATAGACAAAGAGGAAATTAAAGATTCTTTCGTGGAGGTCAATTCTCCTTTTTGTTGCTTAATTTTAAGCGCCTCCAACTCTAAGTGCGCTACAGTATTTCCGTATACAACACCACTTTTAAAAAGCTTTCTCAGCTGTTCCAATTGCTCGTTTATCGTATTTTCAACACTTGAAAGCAATAGAATTTGTTTATCCAAAATCAACAAATTCAAATACATAGAGATGATATTTTCTTTAAGTTCATTAATAGAAAGATTTAATCTATCAATTTCTGAATTATTCATCATTCGTTCATATTTACGACCATGTTGCAGTTTGTTGCCCGCATAGAGCAGTTGTTGAAAATCTAAATAAATGCCATAGTGATCCCTTGAAAGTCTATCCACGCCCAGCGACAAAGGCAACTGTGGTACTTGCGATTGGTAGCTGATACGTCCATTAATTTCTAAAGTTGGGAACATGTGCGAAGCTGCATCATCTAACTTCACTTTAAGCAATTGCGCATTCAGTTCTTTTTGCACATTGGCGGAAGATTGTTGCACTGCCCATTGTTGGCATTCGTCCAGAGTAACAATGGTTTGCGCAAACGTTAATAAAGGGAATAAAAAAAAGAGTATTAGTAGATGTTTTTTCATTCGTTATGAATTTCGGGTAGCAAAAATAGAATGTTTTTGGGATAATTTTGCTTTTAGGATATTTTTTGCCGAATATCAGTAGGAACAAGGCGTGCCTTGTCCATACAATAATATATTTTTGCACCCTCAAATCTATAAATATCCATGCTCGACACCACCACACACCTTAACAACGAAACCGCCGTATTAATTGCGGTGGCTACCCCTTCCGTTCCTTTTGAAAAAGTAAATGAATATTTAGATGAATTAGCTTTTTTAACGGATACGGCTGGCGGCGTTGCCGTTCGGAAGTTCATTCAAAATCTCCCCTATCCTGACCCGCGCACTTATTTCGGCTCTGGAAAATTGGAGGAAGTTGCGCATTACATAGATGAAAATAAAATACAAATCGCTGTTTTTGACGATGAATTGTCTCCATCGCAAACGCGCAATATTGAAGAAGTATTGAAGTGTCGTGTAATTGATAGAACGCGTCTCATTTTGGATATTTTTTCCAGACGCGCACAAACGGCGCATGCCAAAGTACAAGTAGAATTAGCGCAATACCAGTATCTTTTGCCACGCCTTACCCGTATGTGGACGCACTTGGAAAAACAACGCGGCGGCATCGGTATGCGCGGTCCCGGAGAAAAAGAGATTGAAACCGACCGCCGCATCATTCGCGACAGGATTTCATTATTGAAAGAAAGATTGAAAGAGATTGACAAACAGAAGTTTACCCAACGTAATAATAGAGAGAAATTTGTAAGAGTGGCTTTGGTAGGATACACCAATGTGGGTAAATCAACGCTGATGAATCTCATCAGTAAATCGGAGGTTTTTGCTGAAAATAAGCTGTTTGCCACTTTAGATACGACTGTTAGAAAAGTAGTGTTCGAAAATCTTCCGTTTCTATTATCCGACACAGTAGGATTTATTCGCAAACTGCCTCACGGATTGGTAGAGTCGTTTAAATCTACTTTAGATGAAATTCGTGAAACCGACCTCTTGTTGCACGTAGTAGACATTAGCCATCCCGATTTTGAAGAGCAAATTCAGGTAGTAAATCAAACGTTACAGGAAATTGATGCCGGCGATAAGCCTATGATTTATCTGTTCAATAAAATAGATAATTACACGTGGGTAAAAAAAGCTCCGGACGATTTAACACCCAAAGAAAAATGGAATATTAGTATTGATGAATTAAAAGAAACTTGGATGGCGAAGATGAATCAGAAATCTATTTTTATTTCGGCAAAAACAAAAGAAAACTATGAGGCGCTTCGACTGCTTCTTTATGAGGAAGTTAAGAAGTTGCATATTCAGATTTATCCGTATAATAATTTTTTGTATTAAATTTTCAGGAGATTTTACAAGAACAATGTATTTTCATTGCAGATTATTTGCTTCTTTCAGCACCGTTGTTTTAATAAAGCATGAAAATAGAAATCAATTTCCCAATTCCAACTGATTTTTAACCAATTCAAAATATTTTCCTCGTTTCTCTGTCAACTCTAAATGTGTTCCTATTTCAACCATTCTACCATTTTCTAAAACTATAATTTGGTCAGCATTTTTAACGGTTGAAAGCCGGTGTGCAATGATTAGCACGGTTTTATCCTTGAAAAACGTTTGCAAATTATTGTGTATAATCTTTTCATTTTCTGCGTCTAAGGATGATGTAGCTTCATCAAGTAAAATAAATTGCGGACTCTTGTACAATGCTCGTGCAATTAAAATCCTTTGCGTTTGCCCACCACTTAATTGCATGCCTATATTTCCTATTTTCGTATCAAATTTCATGGGTAGTTGCTCTATGAAATTCAAAATATTAGATGCTTGGCACACTTCTTTTAACCTATCAAAATTGATATTTTCTTCAGAGAAAGCGATATTCTCACTTATTGTTCCGCTAAATATTTTTCCGTCTTGTAATACTATTCCACACAGATTTCGCCACTCCTCCGCCACTATTTCATTTATATTTTGAGTGTTCAGTAAAATTTCCCCATTCTCAATATTATAATATGCTAAAAGTAATTTTAAAAGAGTCGTTTTCCCGCTTCCACTTGCTCCTACTATTGCAGTGATTGTATTTTTCTTTATTGAAAAATTTATATTTTGTAGGACGTACGGACTAAATTTCCCAGGATATTTAAACGATAAGTTATTAATTTCTATTGAATTGATTTCTAACTTATCAAGATTTCGATTTTTTTCATCATTCTCATTTTTACTATTATGGATTTACGATGCAAAAGAAGTTTATTTAATTAGCTGTATATTACCATTTTGTTGTAAAAGCTATACATCTATTCTATAATTTTATTAAATTTAACACCCTATTGTTGTTGAAGTTGCAATAATAGGGTATTAAATTGTTGTTGATTTTTAATTATTTTGCACAGTATGAGCCTACCACATTACTTATTTAAAATCTAAAAAAATCTGGCTATCTTTTTAAAAATTGCCAGATTTGCAAATTTGATAGAATAGTTGGTTGACTAATTGTTAGGAGTGTCAGATTGACAAGAACAGCCTGCAACACAGTTACCACTAAAACTACAAGTGCAATTTTTTGCATTTTTATCCGGAGCCGCACTTCCTCCTCCGGAATAAGTAAGCGAGAAGCCACCTTTTAATTCTTTACCCGAAGATGTAAAGGGTTCAAATGAAGTTAAATTTAAACTTTTTTTTAAAGTATTTTTTTTCATCTTTGTTAGTTTTAATTAATAAAAATGCTTATTGATTTACAATACAAAAATAGTTCGTTTAATTGATTGTAGATCACAGTCTTGTTGTAAAAGGCACACATGTATTCTATATTTTTTAAATTCATCACACCTTTTTATTGTTAAAGTTACAACAAAGATGTGTAGTTATATTGTCAGTTTTTAATTATTTTGCACAATTATAATATTCTTATGAGAAAATTTATTACATTATTATTACCCTTAATTTTTGTTTTACAGGCTAATGCTCAAACATTTCAAATTGCCGGTAAAATTGTGAGCAATGAAAATATAGCTGTTGAATTTGCTAATGTTATATTATTTCAAAATAACGCAATTGTACAGGCAACAATTTCAGATCATGAAGGAAAATTTAAATTAAATGCAGAAAAAGGCGACTATACTCTATTTATTCATTTTTTGAGCGATACGCTTTTTGTCAAAAATATTAATTTGAATGCAAATTTAGATCTAGGGATGCTTCAAGTAGAGAAAAAAATAAAATTATTGCAAGAAGTTGTTTTTGAGGGCAAACAAAATCTTATAGAGCGCAAAGCGGACAGGTTGGTTTTTAATGCAACAAATTTACCCACCGCCGATGGGGGCGACCTATTGGATATTTTGAAGGCAACTCCCTCATTAATTGTGGATAGTGACAATATATCTATTATTGGGAAAGGGGGTGTATTAGTGATGATTGACAACAGGATAGTGCAACTTTCCGGAAATGAACTTATGAACTATTTAAAAGGGTTTAGCGCTAATGATATCCAGAGTGTAGAAGTTATTACAACACCTCCGGCAAAATACAGCGCAGAAGGAAACAGCGGATTGTTGAACATTGTTTTAAAAAAAACGCCCAATAATACCTGGAGTGCATCTGTTTTTGGAAGCTATACGCAAACAAGGTATGCTGCCGGAAGCATTGGAGGAAGCTTTAATTACAGAAAAAATAGATTTTCATTTTATACCAATGCTTCTTATAATCCTAGAAAAACATATATGGATGATGAAACCATCATACACTATCCCGAAATAAAATGGCTAAGTAAGGGAAACTATACACGATTATCACACTCTGCAAATTTTCGTACAGGTTTTGATGTAGATATTACCAATAGATGGTTGGTGGGTGCCATGTATATGGGAAATTTCGGTGTTACTCCAAAATCTGAAAATGAAAATAGAACTACACTTTTTGATATGAATACCGGTACCGCTTCCGGTTTAATTGAAACAGCAGGACATGGTAACTCACAATCTTTTACACACTCTGCAAACCTTCATTCCACCATTAAGGCAGATACACTTGGAACATTGATTAATTTTGATTTCGATTTTATTAACTTTAATACAAATAGTAATAACACATTTGCTTCCACTACAACAAATTCTCAATATATAGATATACCCAACGGTTTTTTTAGTCAAAATAGATTATTAGATAGAAATATTACCAATTATTCTGCACAAATTGAAGTGGAACAACCCATAAAAAGGTTTAATTTGAATTATGGAGCAAGAGTTTCATTTTCAAGAACTAATAATGATATTAGTATTTTTGATTTATCTTCCGGAAATACAATAGAAGATTTAGGACAGTCAAATCAGTTTTTGTACAAAGAAAATATACAAGCCATTTGGATTTCCTCTGATGCGCACTTCGGAAATGAAAAATGGTTAGCACAAGTAGGTTTAAGAGGAGAGAATACCCAATTTACAGGAAACTCCGTAACGATGGATACGACTTTTAAGAACTCGTATTTTGAACTTTTTCCAACCGCATATTTAAGTTATAATATGAATCAAAAAAATGTTTTCTATCTTGAATATGGTAGAAGAATATCTCGTCCAAATTTTAGCCAATTAAACCCATTTCGTTCCTATTCAAGTCCTTATTATTATTTTGTTGGAAATCCGGAGTTAAAACCCACCATTTCAAATAATGTTACACTTGGTTATATTTTTAATAATATCTTTCAAACGGGGTTATTCTTTGAATATACGAAAAATAGTCAAGGCGGCGGCATTGTCCTTATAGATCCCAATGGGTTTACACAAGTTGGAACCCGTTTAAATTATCTTGATAGCTACGATTTAGGAGTAGGAGTTGTTTACATTTTTAATAAACTAAAATGGTGGACAAGTCAAAATGGAATTAATGCTTGGTATTACAAAGCATTTTCAAACATCTATCCACTAACACCCAAAACGATGGAAGGGGTTGGTGCAAATTTCCAAACCTATAATATTTTTTACCTCAATAAAAAGCGCACTATTCAAGCAGGATTTGATTTTACATATTCGCCTCCACAAATTGTTGAACTTACTTATTCTTATCAAAGGTTTAATTTGAATGCTTTTTACAAAATGTTATTCTTTGCGAGTAAACTTTCTGTTACATTGCAAGCAAACAATATTTTAAGAGAATATTCTTTTAACACAAAAAGCGAAAGAAGTGGTATTATGCTTTATTCTAAAGGATATTATGACCCATTGCATTTCAGATTGGCACTTTCTTATAATTTTGGCAGTAATAATATTAATATACAACAACGACAAAACAGCAACGAAGAAGAAAAAGGTAGATTGTGATTATAATTTTAAACTATATTCAATCAACTATCTTTTTTTATAATTACTTCAATCAACTTAAATTGTGATTCTAATAATTTTGAAATTTGCTCTTGTGTTTCTAAAACTTTTTCAATTATTTCTGTAGATGGCTGAATGTTAACAGTATTTATTGAAGGAATATTATTTGCAAAAAAGTTATTGCCACCACTAATATCATTACTTGACACATTTATTTTTTCATTATCATCAAGTAATTCTTGGACATTGATATGATAGTATTGAGATATTTTCAGAAATTTTCTGCAAGTGGTTTGCACTTATCGCTTTCCCATCTGTTATAAGCGTTTTGTGACACACCTAAAAAATCTGCGATTTCCGCTTGAGAAAGATTTGCTTCTCTGCGTAATTTTAATAATTTTGTTCCTAATGTTGGCATATTTATAATGAGGGATTCTTGGTAATTACTTTTTATATTTCGATTTTCCAAAAAAGATCCAAAATTCATTAAATCCATTTAAAAAATCGGGACAAAAATAGTAAAACATTTAGTTATTCCTTTAAAATAATATAAACAATTTATATTCGGCAAGGTAAATCAAAAAAAAATATAAATTTTGCGCAAAAAATATAAATTTACAGTGCAAAACTTTCCAAAAAATATCAAAAACCATGAACCAATGTTACACTCTATTAAAAATGCTCTCAAAAGCATAAGTTCCGGGATGCTTACATAACCAAATCGCCGCCTTTAACGCCCCATGCGCAAACGCATCGCGCGTATGAGCAGCATGTTTTATTTGAATCAAGTCTTCAACGGAATTGTAATTTACAAGATGTTCACCAACCACCTCGCCTTCTCTGTGCGCAATAATTGGGATGTTTAATTGATTACCAAACTGAGAAACAATACCTTGCTCAATGGTAAGCGCCGTACCGCTGGGCGCATCTTTCTTATGAATATGATGCGTTTCTTCGATAGAAACGGCGTATTGAGGCTGCGTTTTCATCTGTTGGGCAAGCCACTCATTTAATTTAAAAAATATATTAGCGCCAATAGAAAAATTAGAACCATAAATAAAAGATATGGGTGCATTTTGCCACAATTTCAAAAACGCCTCTTTTTTATCTTTCCAGCCTGTAGTTCCTGTAATTACAGGAACTTGCAACTCAAAACATTTCGACAAATTAGATAGTACTGTTTGAGGTGTAGAAAATTCTATCGCCACATCACAAGTTTTTAAATCGCTCCATTTGTTTAACCAATCTTCTTCATTATCAATAACAATAAAATTAGAAAAACCATATTGAGGCGCCAAGCGTTCTATTGTTTTCCCCATTTTTCCATAACCGATAATACCTAATTTCATAACTAAAATTTAAGAACTAATCCGATACTTGGCATAGCAGCTTTGGTAATTAGATTATAGTCTATTTTGGGTTTTATTCCCAATGCCAAATTTTCAGAAATATCGTAATAAAATAGATGAGCATCTACCGAGGCGTCTAAAATACTCAACAAGTAAATGATAGCGCATGCAGCAACGCAAATTTCCATATTTCTCCGGTAGTAATTTCTAAGTTCTAAAATATTTGCCTCCGATGCGATATGCGCCAAATCCGGATTGAGATTTTCTGTATCTCCGTTCACCCTTGCTACATATTCTTTTCTATACGTGGAAGTTAAATCATTATAATAATAGATTAAGAAACCGGTAGCTCCTAAACCGCCGTACACAATGGGAAGTTTCCAATATTTTTTATTGTAAATTTGACCGGCACCCGGAATTAATGCTAACCAGGAAGCCATTTTCGGGCTGTGCTTTCTTTCTTGCACAGAATCTGCCGGCGAACTTTTTTTAGTTTTATTGGTTTTGTTAACCGCTGCAAAAGGATCAACCTCATCTATTTTGTTAATTTCATCAATCAAAATAGTATCGGCTTCAAAGTAAATTTGTTCGGTTTGAAATGCTGCCGTATCTATTTGAGCATTACAATTAAAAATTGAAAATGTAAAATACAAAATACAAAATGTATGAAAAATCAATACTTTTTTCATAGCTACATTTTGATTATTAGCTCATTGACTTGATTATATTTTCTAATTCTTCATTAGAGTTAAAACGGATGGTAATTTTTCCCTTTCCCGTAATCTCTTTTTGGATAGATACTCTGGTTTTCAATTGCTCGGATAATTTTCTTGAAAAAGCCATTACATTATCGGGAAGCGTTACTTTTACTTTGGTTTTAGCAGGCTTAACCTCTGTGTTATGTTTCTTAATCAACTCTTCTGTTTGTCGAACAGAAAGGTGATCTTGAATGACCTCTTTTAGTGCTTTTTTTTGAAAATCAACATCTTCTATACCGGCTAAAGCGCGCGCATGTCCAAAGGAAATTTGTTTGTTCCAGATGGCTTGTTGCGCTTCTTTCGTTAAACGAAGCAGTCGGAGATAGTTAGTAACGGTGGCACGCTCTTTCCCTACTTTCAAACTCAATTCTTCATGCGACAAATCACATTCATTTAAAAGACGTTGATAAGTAAGCGCAATTTCAATGGCATTCAAGTTTTCTCGTTGAATGTTTTCTACTAATGCCATTTGCAGTGCAAAAACCTCATCTACAGTGCGCACGTAGGCAGGAATTTCGCGCAATCCGGCTAACAAGGAAGCGCGGTATCTCCGTTCGCCCGATATTAACTGATACTTACCGTTTTGCACCGGTCGCACCGTTATCGGCTGAATAATACCGTAAGATTGAATCGAGAGCGCTAATTCTTGCAAAGCATTTTCGTCAAAGTCTTTACGAGGTTGCTCTTCGTTCACTTCAATCGAATCCAAACGAATCATGGAGTTCGCATCCGCAGGCGTTTTTAAAAGAGAATCCGTGGCAATGGAAATGTCGGCGCCGCCCAATAATGAACCTAAGCCTCTTCCTAATCTGTTGGGTTGCTTTTTTTCCATAATATTTATGATTTTGGAGTATAACCGTTCTTTAATAAAACCTCTTTGGCTAAGTTCAAATAATTAATAGTTCCTTTTGATTTAATGTCGTATAAAATAATGGGTAAGCTGTTGCTTTGAGCTTCGCTAATACGCACATTTCGAGAAATTACCGTGTCGAAAACAATACTTTTACAGAACTGTTTTACATCTTCCACCACAGCATTAGAATGTGCAGTGCGAGCATCGTACATGGTAAGTAAAATGCCTTCAATGCTCAATTGCGGATTCATGCCGTTTTGCACAATACGTATCGTATTCAGCAACTTGCCCAAACCTTCCAATGCAAAATATTCGCATTGCACTGGAATGATTACGGAATCGGCAGCTACTAAAGCGTTTACAGTAATTAATCCTAATGAGGGTGCGCAATCAATAATGATAAATTCATACTCGTTTTTAATAGATTGCAAAACGTCGCGCAGGCGATATTCTCTTCGGTCAATGTCAACCATTTCTAATTCCGCACCTACCAAATCAATATGTGAGGGTATGAGATCTAAATTGGGAGTACCTGTTTTTTTCACAATATCAGACAGATATTGGTTTCCCATTAAAGTATCATAAATGCAATATTCAACATCTTTTTCCTCCACACCCACGGCAATGGTGGCGTTGGCTTGCGGGTCGGCGTCAATCAAAAGCGTCTTATGTTCTAAAATAGACAAACAAGCCGCCAAATTGACGGCTGTTGTAGTTTTTCCAACCCCTCCTTTTTGATTAACAACGGCAATGATTTTTCCCATGTTTATGCTTCTAAATCTTCAAAGTTAATATCGGAAGATTCCGGCTCTTCAGTTTTTGGGTTTTCAAATGCAAATAAGCTATCATCAGGAAGTTGACCTGTTTCAATGAAATTCAAGATTCCCGCCAGTGCGTTTTGAAATTTTTCAAAATCTTCTTTGTATAAAAATAGCTTATGTTTTTCATACGTAAACAGCCCCGTATCCGGATTGAATCGACGCTTACTTTCGGTAATTGTCAAATATTTTTCTTCTGATTTTGTGGTTTTTACATCAAAAAAGTAGGTGCGCTTTCCGGCTCTCACTGCTCTTGACAATACTTCGTTTTTTTCAAATTTTTCCATCGCTACATTTTTTTGGTTAATTTTTATGAATGATAAAAGATAACGAAATTTCCTATTGTTTAGTATTAAATGCGCCGAAAAATAACTTATTTTTTTATACTATTTTTAATAGCGTCAAAATTTCTGGTTTCCATTTCCAAATGACAAGTGTTCGTTCCTATGTCGTTGAGAAAATGCGCATCAGAACCGCGAACAAATGGTTTATTCTTCAAATAAGGGTGCATTTTTAGCAATTGTTCTGGATCACCGTTTTTCGATATTTCAACCGCTTCGTAGTTTAAATCGAAAGGTATAAAACCTAATTGCGACAATACGCTATTTTTCTGTTTATCAATATGTGCGGGAATAAAAATTCCACCTAATTTATGTACTTCTTTTTCAATATCTTCAATTGAAGCACTTAATGCGGAGGTCAACAAGCGCGGTTCTTCATAAATAATATTCATCTCCTCATCAATCTGTATTTGGTCGCCGAAAAAATCCGGATTATTAGGAATATCGGGCAAATGCGCATCAATAAATGCTTGAAAAGCATCTAATTTTTCATGATTTGGAAAAAAAGCCAAGCAATGCGCTTCTTCCTGCGTAGTAACCTCAGCGCCGCAAAGCACAAAAATATTACGATTTTTTGAATAATATTCCGCTAATCTACAATGCCTTGTGGAGTTATGATCGGTAATTCCGATAATATCAATTCCATGCCTTAAAGCTTCATCAATAATGCTTTCCGGCGTCATATCCAAATCGCCGCAGGGCGACAATAAGGTGTGGTTGTGGAAATCGGCTTTGAAGAGGGGCATTTGGGATTTAAGGTTTAAAGATTTAAAATTTAAAGTTTTTGAGTAACGCTAATGGAGTGGGAATATTTTGCTTATGGGTTAATATAAAGAGCTTTTTTTTTATTTTTGCAGCATTATTTTTAAAATTATAATTCTCATGAAAACACAACATCTTTTTTGCTTTTTGGCAGCATTTGCCATTCTTTTTACAGCATGTAAAAAAAACGATGAACAGCAAATTCAGAAGGAGACTCTTAGTGGTTATGCGCAAAAAGGTCCTTTGGTGATTGGGTCTTCTGTAACAATTGCAGAACTAAATGCGAGTTATCAGCAAACGGGAAAAACCTATCATGCCTCCATTTCCAATAATTTGGGAAGTTTTGAGCTAAATAACATTGAATTGGCTTCCCAATATATAGAATTAAAAGCTGACGGCTATTATTTTAACGAAGTTTCGGGACAAACATCAGGGGGAACGTTGACTCTTTACGCTTTAGCAGACATTGAAAATGTGAATTCGGTAAATGTGAATGTGCTTACCCATTTGGAAAAACCGCGCATTGAATATCTGACAAAACAACAGGGAGTAAGTTTTGCTGCCGCAAAACGGCAAGCGCAACAAGAAATTTTAGCCATATTTGGTTTCACGCCACAAGAATCTTCATCTGAAATGTTGAACTTAACATCTGATGCCAAGTTATTAGCCATTTCATGTATATTGCAAGGGCAATTATCCACCGGTGATATGGTGGAATTAATGGCACAAATAAGTGCAGATATCAGACAAAATGGCAAGTTGAATAATATAGCTATAGGATCGAAATTGATGAATAATGCCGTTAGTATTAACCTTTCGCTTTCAGAAATTCGTGTTAATTTAACAAAAAAATATGCCGAACTCGGTATTAGCGTAACCATTCCTGATTTTGAGAACTACATAAAGACATTTATTAATAGTGAATTGTATCCGCAAACAATAGCTATAAATTATCCCAAAACCGGATTGCATGGTGATAATATTTTATCGGATGAAGTTACAGAAATAAGTCCTACGAAAATTTATAGCATGCGTGCTGAGGTGCCTGTAGGATTAAGTTTAACAGTTATGCTTAAAAATGGACTTTGGTTTTATGATGCAATGTCTCCTATCAATTGGATGATTACTACATACGACGATAACACTCGAAGCCAAAGATTTACCATAATGGAAAGCGGAAAAATCAGTGATTTATCATTTCTTCCAAGTGGAAAGAGTGAATATATTACCATAGAATATTACGAAAACGAAGCCGTAACGCCCACAAAAATTAAAACATTGAATGTAAAATAATTGTTAAAAAATATTTTTGTGGCAAAGTTAGCAATCGTTATTTTAAACTGGAACGGGCAAAAATTTTTAGCTCAATTTTTACCTGCACTTATTCAATATGCGCCTTCATATTCAGAGATTATCATTGCCGACAATGCCTCTACCGACAATTCTATTGAGTTTCTAAGAACGGTATTTCCTTCCATAAAAATTATCCAAAACAAGATAAACGGAGGTTTTTCAAAAGGGTATAATGATGCTTTACAACAAGTTGAAGCAGAATATTATTGCTTGTTAAATTCTGATGTTGAAGTAACAGAAAATTGGATTGAACCTATTGTTGTTTTGTTAGACAATCACCCTGATATAGCGATTGTTCAGCCCAAGTTATTATCTTTTGCGCACAAAAACCAATTTGAATATGCCGGCGCCTGCGGCGGTTTTTTAGATTATCTCGGTTATCCTTTTTGCAGAGGCAGGGTTTTTGAATATTTGGAAGAAGATAGCGGACAATACAACAATGCCATAGAAGTATTTTGGGCAACCGGCGCGGCGTTATTTGTAAGAAGTAATATATTTCACGCTGTAAATGGATTAGATGATGATTTTTTTGCCCACATGGAAGAGATTGATTTTTGCTGGCGGGTAAAAAGTTTAGGATATAAGGTTATGGTAGAGCCGAAATCGGTGGTGTATCATGTGGGCGGCGGCACGTTACCCAAAAACAGCGCCCGAAAAACATATCTCAATTTTAGAAACAACATGTTTCTTTTGTTAAAAAACTTGCCGAGAACCAAACTCTTACCTATTTTTCTCTTACGTTTTCCTTTAGATAACATCGCAGCCTTATTCTTCTTATTTCGAGGACATTGGAGGGATACATGGGCAGTATATCGCGCGCAACTCTCTTTTTTGAGACAGTTTCGTAAAATGAAAAGAAAAAGAAAAGATGTTGACAAACAGGTTTACAAGCAAACTTTTCAAAAATCTATTGTTTTTCAGCATTATATAAAGAAGAAATCTAAGTTTAACGGTACTTATTTAGAATAAAATTTTATGCTAACATTCGAAACTTTCTATTACGGATTTTTATACGCTATGCTGGGATTAGCAGTAGTGGTTTTTATTGCGCTACAGTTTATTACGGTAGCTTACGGCATGACTTTTAATAACCGTTGGGGAATCTCCATCAGCAGTAAATGGGGCTGGTGGCTCATGGAAACACCCGTTTTTATTGCCATGCTTATCATTTACGGAATTTCGCTGCATCTTGGCATTAAACCTTTTAACGTGGTAACCTCTTTTATTCTGCTTTTATTTCTGTTGCACTACGGACAACGAAGTTTTGTGTTTCCGCTACTCATGAAAGGGGGAAGCAAAATGCCGCTTTCTGTGGTCTTTTCAGGTATATTTTTTAATCTTTGCAACGCCTTTATGCAAGGATGCTGGCTTTTTATCATTTGCCCCAACGATATGTATCAGCTGAGTTGGTTTTGGTCGCCGCAATTTATTGCCGGAACTGCAATCTTCTTCTTCGGAATGACCGTGAACATGCACTCCGACAGAATTATACGAAAATTAAGAAAGTCGAAAAACGATAATAACTATTACCTTCCTAAAGGTTTTTTATTCGATCGCATCAACTCCTCTAATTATTTTGGAGAATTGTTAGAATGGTTGGGATTTGCCATTTTAACCTGGTCGTTTGCCGGGCTTGTGTTTTTCTGCTGGGCATTCGCCAATTTGGTGCCTCGTGCTAAAGCCGTATATCATCGTTATTATCAGTTTTTTGGAGATGATTTTTCTAAACTCAATCGCTGGAAAATTTTCCCTTACATCTATTAATCTTCCAAATGCGCACTTATAAAATCCATTTTTTTGTCGCTTTTCTTTTATTTGTGAATGTTCATACAACATTTGCACAACATCATCTTCATGCCATTGACTCTGTAATGGATATGTCCCCCTACTATTTGCCTACTTCTTACACTCACATCAATTTTCTTGAATTTATGCCGTTGAAATTCAAAATGATAGATACTACCATGATTGTTACACATTTATTTGAACCTTTGTTAAGAACGGAAAATATATATCAAAATTTGGGTATCGGCGGGCAAGCACACCAATCTATTATATTTGATTATCAAAGAGAAATGGGCTTTTTATATCAAACACTCCCCTACCCGCTTTATTTTAAAAAACAGTCGGATTTAAAGTATTATAAACTCAAAACCACTTATTCAAGGGTAGCTTATACACTTACTTTTTCTAAGAATAATAATATTTATGCGGAATTTGCAAGACACATGAGAGGAGTTAGTGTAGCTGCCAATATTTACGCTACTTTTAATGAGGGGACTTTTGTGCATCAGACCACGCGCAACTTGTGTGGCGATTTGTTGATTCATTATGAATTACCGTCTTCTATTTACGGTTTTCGAGCAAGCTACATTATTAATCATTTAAGCAATCAAGAAAACGGCGGTTTATTAGATATTAACTCTTTTCAAAAAAGAGAACTCTCGAATAATGCAGCTTATGCCGCGCGTAGTACCAACGCTTCTTCGTTAATTACAACACATGATTTTGCTCTTCAAAATTATTGGAATGTTAAAGATAGGCAAAACAGATATTTTGGAACATTTACCCACGATTTTCAATGGACGCAAACCACAATCCGTTACAAAGATCAATTTGAAAGTCCCTATCCCCATTTCGGCACTTATTTTTCTGATAAGATTACCGATGATTCAACCCGTATTGTTACAGCTAAAAACGCACTGCAATGGAGCAATTTTTCGCCTTTTCAGGAAGCGAGCAACCAAAGTAATTTCTTTCACATCGCCGGTGGATTATTGCACGATTATGCAGATTTAAAATATGCAAATCTACCATTTTCTTCGCTATATTTATTTGCAAGAACACACATCCGTTTATTTAGCGCGATGGATATTACAGGGCAAGTCTCCTATTCGGTGATTAGTGATTATGCAAATAATGATTTTGTAGCCAAAGCAGGAGTTTCATGGGCAATTAACAGAGAAAGAGAAAAAGAGCATGCCGTTGGGCTGAATGTCAATTACTTCCGAAACAGTCCCGAATATATGATGCAATATGTATTTACCAATCATTTCCGGTGGATCAATCAATTTACGGAGCAAAATATTGTACAATTCAAAACTTTTTGGGATTACCGGAAATACAACGTTTCTCTAAGTTATTATTACTTAAATAAGTGGGTTTATCTTTCGGAAGAATTGCGTCCAACACAGAGCGAAAACGACGGAAATTTAATTCAACTTTCCGCTTTTGTTCCGTTTCGACATAAAAATTTTGGTACTACGGCAAATCTAAATGTACAATATTGTACAAAAAATGTAATAAATGTTCCGATTTTTGCAGGAAAAGTATCTGTTTTTTACATTATAGAGCTTTTAAAAAAGCGGCTACTCATTCAAATTGGAACCGACTTAATGTACACTACCCCTTATTATGCCGATGCTTATCTGCCTGCTTTACATAGTTTTTATTATCAAAGATCACAAGCGGTAGGCAATTTCCTTTTTATGGATGCCAACATCACTTTTAAAATTGAAAGAGTAAACTTCTTTTTCCGCATCGGAAATATCCTATCACCCATGATGGGCAATAGAAGCTCCACGACTCCGAATTATCCTCTAAATGACTATTCGATCAGTTTGGGAATCAATTGGCGATTTTTCGATTAACGTAGCTTAGTTGAATATAAAATGTGAAGAAATAGAAGTTCTATCCATCACACTTTTAATTACATTGGCTAATAAATGCGCTATAGTAACCACTTCTACTTTATCCGACTTTTGTTTAAGTGGAATAGTATCCGTTAGAATAAGTTTATCAATAACTGAATTTTCAATATTTTGCAATCCATCTCCGGAGAGCAGTCCATGGGTGCACATCGCCATCACCGATTTGGCGCCGTTTTCTTTCAATTTAATAGCAGCTTTGATTAAAGTTCCTCCGGTATCAATAATATCATCAACAATAATACAGTTTTTATCTTTCACATCTCCAATAATTTGCAAAGTAGAAACCTCGTTTTGTTTTTCACGATTTTTAAAACCTATTGCCAAATCGCAATTCAATATTTTTGCATAAGTGGAGGCTCTTTTTGTTCCGCCCGTATCCGGTGAAACCATACATAAATTATCTAAGTTCAAACTTTGTATGTAGGGATAAAAAACATTGGAAGAATAAAGGTGGTCTACAGGTATTTCAAAAAATCCTTGTATTTGGTCTGCATGTAAATCCATGGTTATTACGCGATTTACTCCGGCTGCGCTCAATAAATTTGCCATCAACTTAGCGCCTATTGAAGTGCGGGGTCTATCCTTCCGGTCTTGGCGCGCATAGCCAAAGTAGGGTACTACGGCAACAATTGTGTGAGCAGAAGCACGTTTGGCCGCATCTATTAAAATTAATAACTCAATCAAGTTTTCCGCAGGTCCGAAAGTCGGCTGAATAATAAAAACATATTTTCCTCGGATGGTTTCATTGTAATAAGCCTGAATCTCACCATCTTTAAATTGGGCGATTTCAACTTTCAACAAATCCATTTCTAAGTCTTCGGCAATTTTTTTCGCCAATTCAGGGTTTGCTCTTCCTGTTACAAGCGCTACCCTCGCTTCGTTCATAAAATGTTTATTACTATTCATAACATGCTTATTATTATGTAACTTCTATTTTAAATAAATCGGAGCAAAAGTACATGAAATTTTGAGACTTCCAAGCGTGAAAATTAAAAAACAAGATTGATCTTAATTCTTATTCCCCACCAACTTCTATACCCCATAATACAACGAAACTCCGGGTCCCAACGGTATCCCAATCAAAACCCAAGCGATGAGCAATGCTGTCCAACCGATGAAAAAAGCAATCGTATAAGGCAACATAGTTGCGATAATCGTTCCAATGCCCGCGTTTTTATCGTACTTTTGGTAATAGACAATAATCAGCGCAAAGAAACTCATCATAGGCGAAATGACATTGGTAATGCTGTCGCCCACACGGAACGTCGCTTGCGAAAGTTCGGGCGAGTATCCTAAAATCATAAAAACAGGAATGAATATGGGTCCGATGATTGCCCATTTTGCAGCGGCGCTACCCATAAACATATTCAGAAATGCAGAAAACATCACAAAAAGAATGATCATAGGTATCAAGCCGATATCGGCGTTTTGCAACCACGTACCTCCGTTTATGGCAAGTAGTAATCCCAAATTGCTCCAGCGAAACCAAGCAATAAATTGTGCGGCAAAAAACACTAAAACAAGAAAAGAAACGAGACCTTTTAAACTATCGTTCATCCCTTTGATAATGTCCGCACCTTTTTTAAATGTGCCCACCGTATAGCCATATACTACTCCGGCAGATGCACACATTACAAACAGTATAGTAATAAATCCTTTTAAGATAGGCGTATGAAGAACACTTCCGTCGTCTGCGCGAAAAAAGCCGTTTTCGGGAATTAATCCTATGGCAAAAAGAGCAAACCAACCCAAGAAAACCCATCCGGCTCTTCTCAATCCTTTTTTCTCTAAGGCGGTAGGCTGTACTATTGCTTCCGGTTCCACATCGCCTACATACCTTCCTAAACGAGGCTCCACCCATTTCACAGTTACCAATGTACCCAGTATGGCA
>WQTS01000111.1 GCA_009786185.1 Bacteroidota bacterium | reverse complement strand
TTTCAGCGCCGGTGCGTCGTTTACACCGTCTCCCGTCATGGCTACCACCTCGCCGTTAGCTTGCCATGCCTTTACAATGCGGATTTTATCTTCCGGCGAAACCCTCGCGTAAACCGTATAATTTCTAACCGTGTCTAATAGCTCTACTTCACACATCTTTGCAAGTCGCTCGCCGGTCATCACATGTTTGCCTTCTTCCATAAAACCCAACTCTTTAGCAATAGCTTCGGCGGTTGCAGCATGGTCGCCGGTAATCATAACGGTGTGTATTCCGGCTTGATGTGCTTCTTGTATAGCGACCGCTGCCTCGGGACGTGGAGGGTCAATTAAGCCCACAAGTCCCATTAATTTAATATCTTGCTCTAATTCTTCTAAATGTTCATTATCCGGCAGTTTATCAATGCGTTTTCCGGCAAGCGCGATCACGCGTAATGCTCTTTCTGCAAACTCGTTGTGAACATGCTGAGCGGTTGGCATGTCGGCGGCAACGGATCCGGCGCAAAGCGGCAACCTATCAAGCGCACCTTTGGTTAATACGACGTAACCTCCTTTAACTTCATCTTTTAAGATTACCGTCATCATTTTTCTATCGGATGAAAATGGGATTTCTGCCACTCTGGGATAATCGTGCGCTGCTATTTCGCTATACCCTTTTTCATCTAAAAGTCTAAGAATCCCTACCTCTGTGGCGTTACCGATATAGGTTTTGTCTCCGTTCTCATTTGTTTCTACAACGGCATTACCTGCCATTGAGAAAATTTCGAGAAAACGACTTTGCTCTTGGGTAAATTCCGCATCGGCAGCAAAAAGATCACCGTCGCGCATCCAAAGTTGCTGTACAGTCATGCGGTTTTGGGTAAGTGTTCCGGTTTTATCCGAGCATATTACGGAGGCGTTACCCAAAGTTTCCACTGCTGGGAGTTTCCGAATTAAGGCGTTCTTTTTTACCATTTTCTGAACGCCGTTTGTTAAGGTAAGTGTAACAATCAAGGCAAGCATTTCGGGCACTGCCGCCACTGCCAAAGCAATGGTAATCATAATCATATCGCTGAATTGAGCCCCGCTACGCAAGCCCATTGCCAACAAAAACATGGCGGAAGTGATGGCTATCCCAACGATAATCTTGCCAATTTGGTCAAGTCGTATTTGCAAAGGCGTTTTACTTCGTTTCTCTCCTTGTAGAAATCCGGCAATCCGCCCCATTTGTGTATCCATGCCAGTGGCGGTAATTATTGCCACGCCACGCCCTGCCGTAACAACGCATCCGCTAAATACCATATTATATTGATCACCTACCGGCATGGTGCCGGATAACACGGCAGCAGCTTCTTTCTCAGCCGGTTCACTTTCGCCGGTTAGGGCAGATTCATCGGAAAATAATCCGGTTGATTCTAATAATCTTGCATCAGCGGGAACGACGTTTCCGGTTTCCAGCAGGATAATGTCGCCCGGTACCAATTCGGCAGCATCAATCTTTTGCCGAATGCCCTCGCGTAGCACCGTACAATCGGGCGCACTCAGTTCTTCCAACGCTTCTAACGCTTTTTCGGCTTTGCCCTCTTGAGTTATTGCCAATATTAAATTCATAACCACCACAGCTAAAATGGCTAAAGGTTCAATAAATCCTTTACCACCCATGAAAGCGAGTATAAATGAAAGCACAACAGCAAGCAACAAAACCATGACCGACACATCTTTCAGTTGATGTAGTATTTTTTGCAACAATCCAATCTTTTTGGGTTGCCTCAAAACATTTTTACCGCCACTTTCTTGGCGCTTATGAATATCTTCTTTAGATAAACCTTCATCGGGCTTTACTTGCAGTCTTTCTAATACAGACTGTGCATCTAATTCATACCAGTTGGGTTGATTCTGTTCTGTTGTAGCCATATTTACTTGCTTTTTAATGTCGTTTTCGTACTTTCCACCATTAAATGATAAGGCGTCCCAAATTTCATCGCCACATTAATCTCGTCATGTCCGGCAGGAAAATTAAAGGCAATGGGAAAGTTATATTCTTCACAATGTTCACGAATGATTTGCTCGAAAGTGCTGCCAAAAGCGATATCATTATCTCGCATTTTTGTAAAATTGCCTACTAATAAACCTGCTAATTTTTTAAATTTGCCTGAACGTTTCAGCTGTAGCATCATTCTGTCAATATGATATAAATATTCATCTACATCTTCAATAAAAAGGATTTTATTTGTCGTATCTATATCGGAAATAGAGCCGGAAAGAGCGTATAAGAGCGATAAATTTCCGCCGACGAGTTCTCCCGTACATTCGCCTATTCGATTTAGTGCATGAGGTTTACACTCGTAAACGGGTTGCTCTCCTATTAGGATTTGAAAAAGTGTTTCAAGATTAATTAAACTGTTTCCGTTTGTAGAGATGGGCATTGTGGAATGAATAGTAGCAACTCTGCAAATTTTATTTATATGTGAATGTAATACAGTGATATCGCTAAAACCGCAAATCCATTTCGGTTCTAAACTAAAACCTAAAAACTCTAATTGGTCAATAACTCGCAAAGTGCCGTATCCGCCGCGTGCACAGAAAATAGCTTTTATATCGCTATTATTCAGCATGTTTTGGAAATCTTCAATACGCATTGCATCTGTGCCTGCATATTGATGATCTTCTGCAAACAGATGTTTTCCCAAAACGATGCGAAATCCCTTTTTTTCCCACCAGCGAATGGCAAACTCCAACTCTTCCCGGTTCACTTTTCGCGCCGGAGCCACAATGCCAATAGTGTCGCCTGCTGTTAAATAGGTAGGATAGATCATATTAAAATATTTCTTTCGTGTAATAAATCTTGTGTGAGTTTCCTAAGCAACTCTCTTTCCTCATTATTTTGTAAAACATGACTCAAAACAGGAATCTTTTTTGCATTTTCAAAATATTCTCCTGAAATCTTGCCGACATTGCCGTCCAAAGCTAAATAAATGGCTGTTTTTGCACCATTTTTTGGCGATTTCATAAAAGGACGGGCAAAAACATCGCAAATTTTGTCAAAAAAGTTATTATTCATCGCAATAATTTTTGTACCCACAATCCCCGGATCGCTACAATTTACGGTAATATTCTTCTCTTTTAACTGTTCTGCCAAATCTAAACTAAAATAGAGCAATGCCAATTTTGAATTTGAATAATTTTGAACTTGCTGAACCCAAGAATTTCTTCCATACTCAAAAAGTTGCGGCTCAATTTTTCCAAACCGGTAAGTGAGCGAAACTACGTTAATGATTCGTCCTCCTTCGTGAAACAACGGCAACAGTTTGGTTGTTAATATGTAATGTCCAAAATAATTTACCATAGTTGTGTAATCCCATCTCTCTTCTACATCTTTCTGCTTTGGATATAATACACCTGCATTATTCACTAAGAGGTCAATTTGCGGATAATCATTTGCAATTTTTTCAACAAAATTAAAAATGGACTCTTGAGAAGCTAAATCTAAAGGAAGCAATACAATCTCTCCATTTGTTTCCTTTTGAATTTTGGCATGCGTCTGTTCTGCTCTTTGGCTTGGAAAACATGCCATGATTGTAATGTAACCTGCTTTTGCAATGGCTTTTGTAATTTCTCTTCCCATATCGCCGTTGGCGCCTGTAACTATTGCTACTTTTTTCATATTTTGCTCTCTAAATTAAAACACCCCATTCTTTTTCCACGCATACCGCAGTAGAATCTTTGAATTTTCTGTAAATCAGCATTATAATTTCCCGTAGGATAAAAAACGGGACCAATACCACCTTTTCTATCGTGATAATCTAAATAAGCTAAGGCTATGGGTACCTCGGCTTTTTGGGCTATGAAATAGAAACCGCGTTTCCATGTTTCTGCGCATCTTCGCGTGCCCTCCGGCGTGATGAGAAAAGCAATTTCGTCTCTCTCTTTAATATATTCTGCAAGGATATCAGTCATTTTTTGAGCACGCTTCCTATCTACAGGATACCCGCCGATATATTTTAAATAGCTTCCTAACGGAAAAAAGAAAAACTCTTTTTTAATGAGGAATGTTGTTTTAACCCCCATAGCGGTTAAAGCCATTTTACCTATCACAAAATCAGTCCAGCTTGTGTGCGGCGCAAATACCAAAACATATTTTTTTTCTTTGGGTATCTGTGCCAAATCTATTTTATAATTTAAAATTTTCAGAACTAACAAACTGATTTTTTTCATTTCTTTTTGTTTGCACGCAAAGAAACATTATTTTTTCTAAATTTACGCCGCCTTTTCGTGTATCAAAAAATAGCCTAATAAAAGTTAATTTATTTATTAAAAATTTTCGAATGAAACGCCAAAATCAAGCAGAAACTCAACAAGAAAAACAGATTTCAAAACATTTAATTTCTTGCGCAAACAAGCTTGTTCCGGAGCTTCTTGATGACTTAAAAACAACACCATCCGGATTAAAAAGTGCGGATATTGATGATATTTTAAAAGAGAAAGGGTATAATTTGGTGGTGCACGACAAACCACGCCCTTGGTACTTGCAATTGCTCAGCGCATTTCATAACCCGTTTAATTATATCTTGTTTATTCTGGCTTTTGTTTCTGCTTTAACGGGAGATAATAATGGTATGACGATTATTATAGTTATGGTTTTGCTCTCGGTGGTTATCAAATTTACACAAGAATATAAGTCGAGCAAAAGTGCCGAAGCGCTAAAAGCTATGGTGCACACCACTTGTTCTGTGAGTAGAATTTTGGAAAACGGACAGCCGGTGATTATGGAAATTCCGTTGGAACAGTTGGTGCCCGGTGATATCATTCAATTGGCTGCCGGCGATATCATTCCTGCCGATATTAGAATATTGCACAGCAAAAACTTATATGTTTCTCAATCAGCCCTCACCGGAGAGTCGTTGCCTGTAGAGAAAAAAGACATATTAACGGAAAATGTGTCTAGCGCATTGGAATTGGATAATATATGTTTTATGGGAACCAACGTAGATATTGGTACGGCAACCGCCGTGGTTTTGCAAACAGGAAGCAAAACCTACTTCGGTTCTATGGCAAAATCGTTAACCGAAAAACAAGCGCCAACGGCATTCGACATAGGCATAAATAAAGTAAGCTGGGTGCTTATTCGCTTCATGTTAATTATGGTTCCGGTGGTTTTCTTTATCAATGGTTTTACCAAAGGTAGTTGGTTGGATGCCATGATGTTTGCTCTTTCGGTAGCGGTAGGATTAACGCCCGAACTGCTTCCCATGATCGTTACCTCAAACCTTGCGAAAGGCGCAGTAAGGATGTCGAAAGAAAAAGTAATTGTAAAAAAACTAAGCGCGATTCAGAATTTTGGTGCTATGGATGTACTTTGTACCGACAAAACCGGAACGTTAACACAAGATCAGATTATTTTAGAAAAACATTTGGATGTATTCCTGGATGAAAGCAATAAGGTTTTAGAGTACGCTTTTTTAAATAGCCATTTTCAAACAGGATTAAAAAACGTAATGGATATGGCAATCATTAATAATAATGATCTTGCAGATAAAGATGCACTGATAAATACCTGGAATGAAAAAGATGAGTTGCCTTTTGATTTTATTAGAAGGAGAATGTCGGTGATTTTGGAACACAGTGATGATGATACTTGTATTATGATTTGTAAAGGCGCGGTAGAGGAAATGTTGCGCTGTTCTTCTTTCGTGTCCACACCGTCGGGCGATGTGCCTATGACAGAAGAGTTGAAGAATACCATACACGAAAACGTAGCGTCACTAAACAGAGACGGTTTGCGCGTAATTGCCATAGGACACCGGTATTTTCCTAAAGAACACGGCAACGAATTTACGGTGGAAGAAGAGTGCGATTTGATTTTGGACGGTTTTGCCGCTTTCTTAGATCCGCCTAAAGAAACGGCGAAAGAGGCATTGGCTGCTTTGAAAGAAAATGGCATCAAAGTAATGGTGCTTACCGGTGACAATGACGTGGTTACGAAGAAAATTTGCCACGATGTCGGATTCGAAGACGATGAGGTAATTTTGGGAAGCGAGTTGGATAAATTGTCGGACGAAGAAGCGATAAACCTCATAGAACAACACTGCATATTTGCAAAATTATCGCCGATGCAAAAATGCAGGATTGTAACATTGTTGCGTAAAAACGGGCATACGGTAGGGTTTATGGGCGATGGTATTAACGATGCCATTTCGTTAAAACAAGCCGATGTGGGAATTTCCGTAGATACGGCAGTAGACATATCGAAAGAAAGCGCAGATATGATTCTGTTACAAAAGAGTTTAATGGTATTAAACAAAGGCGTAATTGAGGGAAGAAAAACGTTTGCCAATACCATTAAATATTTGAAAATTACGGCAAGTTCAAACTTTGGAAATGTGTTCTCCTTATTGGGAGCCTGCGCTTTATTCAAATTTTTACCGATGTTGCCCCTGCAAATTCTAATTTTAAATCTTATCTATGATATTTCGCAAATTACAACACCGTGGGATAATGTGGACAAAGATTTTTTAGCCAAACCCAGAAAATGGAAAGCAAATGATATTCAAAGATTTATGTTATTTATAGGACCTTCGAGCTCCATTTTTGATTATGTAACTTTTGGTGTAATGTTTTTGGTAATTTGCCCCATGGCTTTTGGCGGAGTTCCTTATCATTTATTGAGTGGCGCAGACCAACTTGAATTTGCCAAAATCTTCCAATCAGGCTGGTTTATTGAAAGTCTATTTACACAAACTCTGATCATACAAGTTTTAAGAACAGAAAAGATACCATTTATCCAATCTCGTTCAAGCTGGGTGGTATTGCTTGCTGCGGCTTTATTGTTAACCGTAGGGCTTGCCCTACCTTACACAGACGCCGGAAGAGCTATAGGCTTTGCTCCGCTTCCTTTACAGTATTTCTATTGGTTGGCAGGAATTTTGCTGTCGTATTGTGTTTTAACACAGTTTTTGAAGAGATGGTATATAAGGAGATTTAATAGTTGGTTATAACGAATTTTTAGAAACCTGTTCACCTGCATTTTTTCTATATTTGCAGCCGCTGAAAGTAAACATATTTTGTAATTAATCATTTAAAATAAACATTAAAAAAATCTCATGAAAAAAATCTTGTCTCTTGCAGTATTTATCTTAGGAATAGCGCTTTGCTTTTCCGCATGTAACCCAAAACAAACAGAAATGACCAAAAAAAGTGAAATGCAAAGAAAAGTAGAAGAGTTTGCATTCGTTACCTTAGAAGCGCCGGAATTGATTGCACAACTTTCTGAAAAAGAAAAACAGTTGATTCCCATCTTTATCCAAATTGCCGAAATTATGGATCAATTATTTTGGAAACAAACTTTTGGTGACAGAGCGGCTTTAGAAACCATAACCGATCCTTTTATGCTTGATTTTACCGAAATAAATTATGGTCCATGGGAAAGGTTAAACAGTAACGAACCTTTTGTTCCGGGTTTTGATCCTAAACCTTTAGGCGCTCAATATTATCCGGAAGATATTACGATGGAGGAGTTTAATGCATTTAATGACCCGAATAAATACAGTCAATATACCGTGCTACGCCGCAATGCAGATGGAAGCTTGAAAACAGTTTGGTATAGAGATGAATACAAAGAAGATTTGGAAAAAGTATATGTATTGATGGACCAAGCTATTGAGTTGGCTGAAGATCACGGATTGAAAAATTATCTTATTGAACGTAAAAAGGCTATGCAAACCGATGAATATTTTGCCAGCGATATGGCATGGATGGATATGAAAGAGAGCAAGTTAGATTTTATTGTTGGACCTATTGAGAATTATGATGATAAATTCTTAGAACTCAAAACTTCTTACGAAGCATTTGTATTAGTGAAAGATGAAGCACGCAGCAAAGATTTGGAAAAATTTATCTCCATGCTTCCACGATTGCAAAAAGAACTGCCTTGTGAACCTAAGTATAAAACATTTGTTCCCGGAACATCTTCAGATTTGAATGTTTATAGTGCATTATATTACGGTGGCGATTGTAATGCCGGAAGCAAAACCATTGCCATTAATTTACCTAACGATGATCGCGTTGCCGCGGCTAAAGGAACGCGTCGTTTGCAGTTGCGCAATAGTATGGAAGCTAAATTTGACAAAATTTTAGTGCCTATTGCTGAACTTATTATCACTCCTGCACAACAAGGAAATATAAATTTCGACGCTTTCTTTTGGAATGTAACGTTTCATGAAGTGGCGCACGGAATTGGCATAAAAAACACCATTAACGGAAAAGGAAGCGTGGATAAAGCTTTGGGTACCGAAAAAACATCTTGGGAAGAAGCCAAAGCAGACATTTTAGGCTTGTTTATGGTAATAAAATTGATTGAAATGGGAGAAATTACAAATATTACTGCTGAAGATGCGATGACTACTTACATCGCAGGTATTTTGCGCTCGGTACGTTTTGGCGCTGCAAGCTCTCACGGCAAAGCAAATATGATGTGTTTCAACTACTTTGAAAATGCAGGCGCTTTTGAACGCGATGCAAACGGTCAATATGTAATTGATTATGATAAAGCGTATAAAGCCATGAACAGTTGGTCTGAACTGATCATTGTAACCCAAGGAACCGGCAATTTTGAATTTGCACAACAATACCGCGCAGAACATGGCGGAATTTCCGAAACGTTACAAGCTGATTTAGACAAAATTAACAGTGCCGGAATTCCTCGCGATATTCGTTTTCATCAAGGACTTAAGTTTTTGGGATTAGAATAAGATGACATTACGATGTCTTCTCCCATTCCCATTTCTCTTCCTCGTTCTAAAAGCATTGTAATACGATGCTTAATAGTAAATTATCTAAAAACCGGAACTTTGCTTCCGGTTTTTGCAAACGATCCTAATGACATTAAGATCGTTTACAATGCTTTAAGAACTATTGATTTTCAAAAGAAAAATAGAGTAGGAGAGGAGTGTGTAATTGATGTTGAGGATTGCGGCGCAGCCTACCGCTTCTTAATGCCTGTGCTTGCCGCTACGCCCGGAAAATGGCTCTTAACCGGAACTCCTCGCTTGTTGCAAAGACCCATCTTGCCTTTGGTAAACTTTTTAAACGCCCACGGTGCAAGTATCGAAAAAGCAGATACAGGGTGGCGTATTGAAGGCACAGATTTAACAATAAGTAATTTCGAGATAGACACATCGGAAACGTCGCAGTATGCGAGTGGGTTGATGATGTTGAAGGGAGAAGGCAGAAAGCAAAAAATGGAAGGCAGAAAGAAGGCGGAAGAAAAATCCCCTTCAAATTTTGAAGGGGTGTCTCGCGTAGCGAGACGGGGTAGTTTATATAAAAATCCCTACATCAAAATGACCGAAACCATTTTGAATGCTGGGGGCAAGACGCGCCTTGTCCCTACATTATCCGATTGGAGCGCCGCCGTTTTCTGGCTCGCCAATGCATTACTAACTCAAAGCGCCCACTACTTTTTAGAAAACCTGCATTTTGACGGACTTCAAGGAGACGCCGAGATCGTTCCATATTTTAAAAAATGGGGTCTCCATTTTATCGAAAACGAATATGGAATTGAAGTAAAACACACACACAACGTTGAAATCTCCGAACAAAAAATAGATGTAGCACAAACTCCTGATATCGCAATGGTTTTAGCAGTTCTATCCGTTTGTTACCCTTTCAAATTAACGATGTTGGGATTGAAAAGCCTAAATCTCAAAGAATCGAATCGTTTAGATATTTTGATACATGAATTATCGAAATTTACAACCATTGATAAACATTCGAATGATGCTATTACCATCTATAAACGAATCAATGAATTGCCTAAATCATTTCATTTCGATTCATATAACGATCATCGTTTTGTGATGGCGTGGTCGTTGTTTGGGAATTTTGGGATGGTGGATATTAAAAATTCCAATTGTATAAAAAAATCCTATCCAAATTTTAACTATAAGCTTATATAAACTGCCCCGTCTTGTTCGCGAGCCACCCCTTCAAAATTTGAAGGGGATTTTCTCCCTTCTCCTTTCTGCCTTCTGCTTAAATCTTCATCTTTTTATCAATCTCATCAACATAAATCTTCATTTTTTTATCTGTTTCATAAAGATTTGAAATGGTTCTACAGGCGTGAAGCACTGTAGCGTGGTCTCTGCCTCCGCAATGTGTGCCTATAGTGGCAAGCGGAAGTTTTGTGTACTTTTTGGCAAAGAACATGCAAATTTGTCGCGGCTGCACTATTTCTCTGTCTCTTTTATTGGCATTAATTTTTTCAACAGGCACTCCAAAATATTCACCTACAATTTTTTGAATATATTCTACCGAAATTTCTTTTGCTGTACTTTTTACGTATTTGTCAATCATCTCTTTTGCCAATTCAACCGTTACAGGGCGGTGATTGAGGGAAGCTTGCGCCAAAATAGCAATCATAGCGCCCTCTAACTCACGAATGTTGGAAGTGATACGTAGCGCCAAATAAGTAATTACCTCATCGGGAAAAGTAATGCCGTTGCTTTCCAACTTTTTGTGTAAAATCTTAATGCGTGTATCAAAATCGGGAGGCGTCAACTCTACTGTCAGTCCCCATTTAAAGCGAGAAAGCAAGCGTGCTTCAAAACCGGTAATATCTACAGGAGATTTATCGGAGGTGATGATAATTTGCTTCTTTTTTAAGTGCAAATGATTGAAAATATGGAAAAACGCCTCTTGCGTAGAAGCTTTATGTCCGTAGCCGAGATATTGAACATCGTCAATGATAAGTACGTCAATAGATTGATAGTATAAAATAAAATCGTTGCGGTTTTGGGTTTTATAAGCTTCAATATATTGTTGCGAAAAAGTATCCGCATTAATATAAGAAACGGTTTTGTTGGGGAAATTCATTTTGGTTTGTAGTCCAATAGCATGTGCTAAGTGGGTTTTTCCAAGTCCTACATCGGAGTAGATAAAGAGCGGATTAAACGATGTACCTCCCGGATCCTGTGCAATTGCCCATCCTGCGGTGCGTGCCAACCTGTTGCAATCGCCCTCTACATAATTGTCGAAGTTGTAAGTTTCTACTAAATTAGAAGGTATTTTATGTTTCTTGATTCCCGGAACCACAAAAGGTGCAGGCAGCTCTTTACTTCCGGTTTTATATAATTCTATAGGAACACTGATTGCCGGGTTGGAAACAGCGTGACGCGGATTGGAAGGCAAATTAATAGTTTGGGAATCGGTGGGCGCGTTTTTCTTTTCCATCACGACGCGGTATTGTAATTTACCCGTATTCCCTATCTCTTTTTTGATTACTTTCTTCAGTAAATTGATGTAATGCTCTTCTAACCACTCATAAAACATGTGAGAAGGAAGTTGTAAAATAAGTGTCGTTTTCTCAATCCCTATAGGTATGATTGGAACAAACCACGTTTGAAAATTTTGCCCATCAACATTATCTCTTATGATTTCTAAGCAGTTAGACCAAACTTTTTTGAAATCTTTTGTGAGTTTCGACACCTCGTCCGCCATATATTAACCTTAATTTTTTTACTGTGAAACAATTAACAAATTATTTTTGTCTTTTCTTCGATGTCCCAAAAATGAACAAAAAAAAGTTAAAAAATAATCGCACTAACACTTGATTTTTAAAAATCTTTGTATATAGTGAAATCACGTTTTGCGGCGTTTCCTTTTCACCATTTTTCAAACTTATTCATAACAAATAAATTGTATTTTTGCTATCTGAAAAATCCCTTTTTTATGCATGAAAAAATATTCGGAACAGTAGTTCATGGGCTTGGCAGAGGTAAGGATTTCGGATTCCCGACGGTTAATATTAAATTGAATGACAGTAAATTACATATAGAAAATGGTGTTTATATTGTTTTGATTACCATTTGTAGGGGCGCAAAATTTTGCACTCCCACCACGTTTAAAGGAATGCTATACGTAGGCACCAGGCCCACCCTTGATTTACAGGAAACTACCATCGAAATTCATATTTTAGACTTTAACGAAGAGGTTTACAACCAGCAAATTTCCTTCCAAATTTTGCACAAAATTCGCGATGAAATTCGGTTTGGAAGTGTGGATGAGCTGATTGGGCAATTACACCAAGACAGGAAAATGGTGTATGAATATTTTGAATTCAAAATTTAAAATTCAGAATTCAAAATTTCATTTATTTATCCTCAATGTTTTTTAATTCATCCAAACTGTAATTTCCGCCTTCATCCACTTTCTTTTGGTTTACTATGGCAAACTCTTCTAAAGTTTCGGGACGTTTTCCGGCTTTATTCATTTCAATAATTTGATTGACTTTTTCCAAAGGGATGGCATAAATGGTGGAATGGTCGTCGGCGTAATGATACCATACTACTCTTTTCATAATGTCAATCTTATTATAGAAACATTTTCCTTTTTTGGTTAGCAGATGCACGTTGGGTTGCGGAAACGCCTTTAATTCTTGGAGATAAGCATCTTGCTCAAAATTGAGACAACATTTAAGTTTTCCGCACATGCCTGCCAGTTTTTGAGGATTTAGGGTAAGTTGCTGTGTGCGGGCTGTTACTGTAGAGACAGACTGAAAGCCGGTAAGCCATGAAGAGCAGCAAAGTTCTCTTCCGCAAGTGCCCAAACCGCCCAAACGTGCTGCCTCTTGCCGCACTCCAATCTGGCGCATTTCAATACGAATTTTGAACTGTTCTGCTAAAATTTTGATTAACTCACGAAAATCAACTCTGTCTTCTGCAGAATAATAAAAAACGGCTTTAGTGCCATCTCCTTGGTATTCAACGTCATTAACTTTCATGTTCAAATTCAAATCCCATGCAATATAGCGAGAAGAAAGCATCGTTGCATTCTCCATATCCACCGTAGAGATCCATTTGTCAATATCGGCTACACGGGCGTGGCGATATAACTTTTTGGCAATCTCTTCTTGTTTAATACGTTTTTTGACTAACTGTTTTTTTACACCTAATCCCAGCATGGAGATAATACCGATATCGTGCCCTGTTTGCGCTTCTACCGCCACAATATCTCCTACATTAAAATTACCTTCTTCAGGAAGTAGGAAAAAATCTTTGTGACTGTTTTTAAACCGCACTTCGCAAATAGGGAAATCTTTGTACGCAGGTGCAATTTCTAACTCCTTTATCCAGTCGTGCGAAGCTAATTTACAGCAACTTAAACAATAATTTTTGCAATGCGATTCATCAATTTCGGGAGGTGCGGATAGCCCGCGTGTGTGAAACGTATTCTCTGAAATCTTTTTAGCTTCTTCACTGATCGGGATTCGAATATCCAAATCTAAATATTGTTCTAAATTTTCGCCTTGCGAAAAATCTTTATCGTCAAATTTATCAACTTTTTTTGTCATGTTTTATTGAATTGTCAACGTGTTTCGCACGTTTAATTAGTTCGCGAAGAAACGATTTTTATTTGATTTTCCGATTTAAAAAATGTAAATAACGTAGTTTTGGGAAAGCTGGGATGTTCAAAAAAAACAAAAAATCAAACAAAAATCCCATACATTGCACTGCCACTGCCGCTCATTGAGGCATACAACGCACCGCTACGATAAAGTTCGTTTTTTATCTCTAATAACTGCGGGTGTTGTTTAAATATGACCTCCTCAAAATCATTAACGAGGCTCTCTTTCCATGTTACTAAGGGAGCTTCAATTATTTTCTTTAAAGGAATTCTTGCTTTTTTTGGAATGATAGCTTTGTATGCTTCAGCGGTAGAAATAGGAATGTTAGGGCAAATAATTTCTATCCTGTATTTTGACAAATCTATTGCAATGGGCGTTAAAATTTCACCTCTGCCTGTGGCGTACATTGGTTCGTTGTACAGGAAAAAGGCGGTGTCACTGCCCAACTGTGCGGCAAATTCATGAAGCTGTTTGGTAGAAAGTTGTAGCGAAAAAAAAGCATTGAGCATTTTCAGTGTTAAAGCGGCATCGGCGGAACCGCCTCCCAAACCCGCTCCGGAAGGAATTTGTTTGGTGAGCGTGAGATGCACCGGAGGTAAATTATACCTATTTTGCAACAAGCGAAATGCTTTTACGCATAAATTATGCTCCGGATCGCAAGCGAAATCGGCATTTTTTAAGATAAAAGAAAATTGAGGCGCCGAGGTAATTTCAATCGTATCTTCGTAATTATGACAAGGATAGAAAACCGTTTCCAAGGCATGATAACCGGAAGGTAATTTTTTAATAACGTGCAACCCGAGGTTGATTTTATGATGAACCGATGCCCGCATGCTTTAAAACTGATAATACACGCTAAAAATAAATGTTTGATTGTGCTGACCTCTTAAAAGGTACTGCCAATCGGCATTTCTTGGCTTGCGTACGGGCAACAGCGAGCTTTCGTAACGGAGGTTTACACCCAAATGGTTAAAAAAGAGGTATCCAAATCCAATAATTCCGGAAAGCTCAAAGCGTGCAAACGGCGGGGAGCCCACTCTGGTATAAGTATTAATCTTTTCAACATCAGTAGTTTGAAATAAAATACCGACAGCTGGGCCAAATTCAAATTCAAATCCTCTATAAAACCTCCATTTGGCTAAGATAGGGAGTTGCCCGTACATCAATTGCAAGACGTATAAATCTCCGTGCATGATTCCATTTTCATCTGTTTTTGGCGTATGCTTGCAGCCTTTCATAATAAAATTTAATTCGGTTTGAATGAGCCAATTGCCGCTTTTTGAAACGGGGAAATTAACAAAAGCGCCTGCAAATCCCCCAAACTTGCTATAGCCTTGAAATGAAAGCCCATCTCCGGTAATGAGCGAACCTGTGAAGCCGGCTTTAATTCCGCCGCGAAAATTGCTTTGCCCTTTTTTGGCGCCTTCCGAATAGGTAGGCTTAAAGCTGCTTTCTTGCGCGCAAAGTGAAATGAAGAAAATAAAGGAAATAATAATTAGAATTTCTTTTTTCATACTCTTTTTTTAGTTTTTGAAATATTTTACTGTTTCACTACTTTTTTAACGACCTCACCGTGGTTTGTAGCTACCTTAACGAAATAAATACCCGAATTGAGATATGAGAGGTCAATTTTATGATGAGAAGATGAGGTGATAAGATGATTTGATGATAGTTTTCTTCCGTAAACATCAAGAATTTCGATACTCTCAATTTGTAACTCGTAACTGGTAACTTGTAACTCTCCTGTAGTGGGATTGGGGTAAATGGTAACGTTTTCAAGAGCGTTTTTTTCGCATGCAGATGCCGCAGATGACACAGATTTACGCAGATCTATTTCACCCTCTTTCTCCTTGTTCCCTTCTCCTTTTTCCTTTCCGCCTTCTACCTCTTCCTCCATACAAATCCTGTATAACTCACACAAAATATTATTGGCAAACACTGTACCGCGTCCGGTGTTAGTTTCCACATATTTTGTCAAATATTCTAATTCTATTTTAGACAACGTATAGATGCTGCTTCCTTCTCTTTCAATTTTTTGAAGCCAATGGGTATAAAACTCCAAACCTTTCAATTCGAGAGTTTGCTCTTCGGAAACCTCAAACAGTTTATGCATTTTTGCCAAAGTTACTAATGCTTCCTCATAGTTACTTTCAGCTAAATAGGTTTCGATAATGGAAAGATAATCGGTGTAGTGGGCGCGGTATTCAAATAGGTATCTTAAATTTTCATATAAACTACCCCGTCCGGCTTTGCCGGTACTTTCACCTCTTCCGTCATCCGGCGACAAGTCGCCGTCTGCCACCTTCTCCTCTTTGAGGAGAAGGAATTTTTCTGCCTCCTCACCACCGTTTACCTCGTACCACATACCGCTTACCGACACAATAATTAAATTAAAGTAATTCTCTTTCAATGCGTTGTAATAAGACACCATTTGTAAAACTTCATGGTATTCTTCTTCATTATCGCCTTCAAAAGCAAGAAGTTTAGCAAGCCAATTTTGATATTCTGCGTTCCATTCATCATATTGGGCTAAAAAATCCTCTAAATTTCTGCCTTTTGTATGTGGACCGGTTTGTGAAGGGCAATGAGATAAATTACTTGATTGATCTTTAAAGACAGAACTCGTAATGGCAATTGGTTCTTCATACATGGCATTGCTATAATAGTAATTTATATCATAATTGGAATAATTTGCAACATGGATTCTTTGGTTCTGTCCGGAAGTTCTTCCAAAGAACTTATTACCTGCCGGTTGTCGTGAAGAGCCTTGGTTTCTTCGTACGGAATTATCTGCCCAAGGCTGAAGTTGCCACGGAAAGTATCCTACTAAGATGTCTGCCTGAACAGTACCGGAAAAGTCATTGCATTGAAATTGCAAACCTGTAACAAACGGAGGAAGAGGTTGTCCGAAAGTTTGCGATGAATTTTTATCCGTTGCCTGCACGCCTATGTACAAATTGGTGAAATTGTTCTTATATACCACATTTTCATCACTGCCGCTTTTATTTATCATTATACCTGTGGTTTGCAGCGCATTGTTTGTATTTGTAAAAGTATTTTCCGTGATGTTGTATCCTGTTGACTGATTTGCATACAATCCGAGTGCGTATGTATATGCGTATGCACCGGGAAGAGATAGGTCAAATTTATTGCTCACAATATTTGCATAATCTACCGTATTGAGTTTTACGCCGTATAAATTGTCTGAAAACTCGTTGCCTTGGATAAACAGTAATGGCGTTTTGCCCGAGTTGCTTGCAGAGATAGCGGTGTTAAATCCTGAAAACGTAGAGGGGATTGGATATAGGCACTCTCCGTTAGGTCCCGTGGGTGAACTTGGCGGGCAATATTCCTGCACGATTAAAGGGCTGTTGAATGCCCAAATTCCTGTATTTTTTTCATAGGCATGGTTTGTTTGGCTCGTTTCGTTTAAAAACGTACATCCCGAAAGGGTAACCCGTTTGCTGTCGGATAGCTTTAAGTGGTTTTCAAAATCTAAGGGATTTCTCAAATAATTATCATTGATAGTAAACTGCGTTTGGGTAAAAGTTGCCGAGATACCCGGTTGTGCGGTTTCTACAGGGTCTATTTGCACGGCAGTGGTGTTATTCACAAAATGAGCTTCTCCTACAATTACGATTCCACCATCGGTGGCATGGATGCCGCGCACGGCGTTTTCGATGATGCTGCCGCTGTCTATTTGGATACAGCCTTGGTATTGAGGGGTAAGCGGTTTGGTGAGATCGCCTAAGACAGTAATGCCTTGCCACATTTCATTTTCGCAGGCGTTGGTGAGGACGCCGCCGTCTATGATGAGTTTGCCGCCGGGGTGGATAGTAATACTAACATCTTGGTCGCATTCCAATTGAGAAGCGATTGTTAGCGTAGCCCCACTTAATACGGCAATCGAAGCGCTCGCATATACGGGTGTACTCCAAATGGTATTTTGAGTAATATTTCCATGAACTATTGGCAAACCGTTATAACATCTTGTTTCGAGTGCCTTGAGTACAGCGGTGTAGGCATCTACCAAGCCATGTCCCATTTCTTCATTCCATGTGCCGTTGGGACGATCAGGTACAATGTCATAATCATATAAATCTGTTCTTACTTTTTGTGCCGTACTTTCGATGATATTCTTAACTTCTTTTCCTGTTAAATTTGGATTAACTGATAGAACAAGAGCTGCTACACCAGCTACGTGAGGTGCTGCTGAAGAAGTCATTCCAAACCACTTTGTATAGTTTTGATCTGAATAATCATCAGGAAGAATGGGGATTTCTGAATTATAACCAGCAGGTCCTCGTAAATCTGTTGTCGGAATAAATACTCCGGGAGCCATAATATCTAATAATTCTCCATAACTACTTGCCCATGATAAGCTATCGCAAGATGTCCAACTTAATCTTTCGCCACAAGGAGATATAGATCCAACGGTAATAGTTTCGTACGAATTGGGAAGCAGTATAGGATAAGTTTCATAATTTCCTGAAATACAAATAACTATGCATCCTTTGCCATTGCGACCATATGTCAATGCGCTGTCAATGGCATCTATAAGAGGTCTATACAAGAAAGAACAGATCCAAGAATTATTGATAATTGATGCGCCATTATTCACTGCGAATTTGATGCCTTCAGCTCTTTTACCATAAGAGTCAGGGCTATTAAAGAGAACTTCACTAATTGACATTATTGGAGATTCTGGTGCAATTCCAGCTATTCCTTTGCCATTATTTGCATCGGCGCCAATTATACCTGCGCATGCTACGCCATGCGGCCCGCGAATTTGACTTGGAGATTCATCTTCTTCGGCATCATAACTTAAATGATAGATATTAGTTAAATCAGGATGATCAAACTCAACTCCGTGGTCAACTACAGCAACAATAATATCCGGATGCCCCCTAGCAATTTCTTTAACCATACAGTATTTTATGTCAATACTGGAGTATTCTTCACCATATTGTCCGGTATTATGCAACCCCCATTGATCTTCAAAATAAGTGTCATTCACACAGGTTTCAGTATTAGATTTCCTTATATTTTTATTTGCTCTATCCAATCTTTGCTCCTCATCTCTCTTGAGAATTTTGCTATCAGGAATAATATTATAATCAAAAAAATTAGGCTGTGCATGCGAAAATAAATTCGATTCATGAAACAAATTTGCCATATCCATAGCATTTCCGGTTGACATTTTTGAACAGGAAAGTGTAAACCAATCCGGCATTAATTTCCATGATCCAAGAATAGTAACCCCATGTACTCTTGCCATACTGTCTAATAACACTGTATCGGCAGGTGTATTGAGACGTACAACAAAAGTATGAGACATCCCAATTGTAAATACATCAAAAGAGATAAAAAATGATGCTTCATAACCAATTCCATCTATGTCCAGTGTTGTAATGTCCTCCGAATTGCTACTTTCAATAATTGTCCAATATTGATCTCCTATGGGGGCGGAATGATAAGGAACATAACTATAATTTGCTTTTCTGAAATTGGAGATTGCGTAGCCCATTTTTTCCAATTTTTCTCGTACAATAAATGTATCTTCCTCATCATTCACCAGAATATATCTCATTTTATCATACTTATCAAGACATATTTTATTATTATCAAACCAATAATAGTAATCACATTGGGCTTGAATGTTTAATAAACAAAAACTAAAAATAACGATGCTAACAATTTTTCCCATATATATTAATCATTTAAAATTTAACAAACTTTTCGGAGATCAACAGTTTCCCATCTTTATAAATCTTCAATATATACAAACCTGAATGTAACATAGAAACATCAATTTCATTTTCATGGTTTTGAGATAGAACCTGCTTCCCTGAAATATCAAAAATTCTAACTATACTATGTTGTAAGTCTAATACTTCTGCATTGTTTATTTTGATATAATCTGATGCCGGATTGGGATAAGCGCTATAATTATGTATTTTAGATATATTTGAAATACTTAACATTCCAAAATCCATAAAATCAGGCTGAGACCACATAAAAAGTTGCGACTCATGAAACAGGTTTGCCATCTCCATAGCATTTCCGGTTGACATCTTTGAGCAAGAGAGGCTGAACAATGTAGAGAATGGAAAAGAAGCGTTTCCAAGAATAGTAATACCGTGCTTTTTTGCCATACTGTCTAATAGTTTGAAATCAGTAAAGTAATGTAGGCGCACACTAAAAGTATGTGAAAGTCCTAATAAAAAATGGTTTAAATATAGAAAAGATGGTCCTTCATAACTAATTTCATCTATATTCAGAGTTATGGTATCCTCAGGATTGTTACTTTCAACAATTGCCCAATATGTATCTTTTGTTAGCCCAGGATAAGGATTACCAGTAAAGCTAAAAGTTTTAAAGTTGGAAACGGTGTAACCTAATTGTTCCAATTTCTCTCGCACAGTAAAAGTGTCCTCTTCATTATCCACCAAAATATATCTCATTTTATTATATTTATCAAGACATATTTTAGTATCATTAAACCAATAATAATAATCGCATTGAGCATTTGTTATTTGCCCACAACAAAATAGGAAAAGGCACAATAAGGAAAATGTAAGTTTGGTTTTCATAAGCGATATTTTTCGTTAATAATCATTATTTTTTATAGGTGCAAAGATAAAAATTTACTCTTTTATAAATTTCTTTATTTGATTGTTTTCAAATTTAATAAAATAAATCCCTGCCTTTAATCGGCTAACATTTACCGATTGGATAGTTTTTTCAGATTTTAATACGGTCTTTCCAAGAATATCAAAAATTTCAAATCTATTTTCAGTGTTAAAATACAAAATATCTTTTACAGGATTTGGAAAAATAGTAATTGAATTATCAACATAAGGATACGGTTTTACAGAAACATTGGGTGGAATATTTAATCTTGCTATTGAAAAATTGCTAGAAGTTCCTACTAAAACAAGTTTGCCAGGCGCCTGTAGTTTCATATCATGAAAATAATCCCCATCCCCGGGAGTACTATTTTCATAAACAATAAATACTCCGGTATTATTAAAATTTGTATCTAAAGTTCCATTAGAGTTAATGCTAATCACTCTATCGCAAGCTCCGATTAAATATTTTTTTTCATGTAATAAAATATTCTCAGCAGGCCAATATCGTTCGGGGATGCCATAAAATCCGGGTTGTCCAAAAGTATTATTACCAAAACTACTATCTGCTACGCCATTAGAATTGAATTTAGCTATAAATGACCCATAGGATTGAAGTATACCTCCAAGAAGAATAAGGTTTCCATCATTATCTTCAATAGTATTTTTAAAATATTCTTGGAACATATCTCCACTGATAAGATCCATTGACCAGACTCCATTGTTAGCAAAACCGGTAACAAATTCTCCATTTGGGCTTAGCTTACAAAAAGCAACTTCTGTCTCATAGCTTAAGCCACCATCTCCTGCAACAAAAATAGATTGGTCTCTTAGTATTTTAATATGTCGTGGAACAATATAAAATGTTTGATTGTCAGTTAGATATACAATTCCGCTTTCTCCAAAACTTTCATCTAATTTTCCACTATAGCTATATTTTGAAATAGTACAAGGTCCTGTATGAGGGATGAGATATCCAATCAACATAAAATCATCATTCTCAATATTTACAGATTCAACATAAAGGGGATCATGATTTAGAATAACCTTTCCCTGATCACCAAAAGATTCATCAATACTGCCGTCTTCATTAAATTGCAAGAGCATTGGTTTCTTAGAACCATCAATCACAAATATTCCAAAGATAAGAATTTTGTTTTCATTAGTAATTTTTAGCCCAAAAGCTGCCCATCTACTCCATGTATATTCATAAAATTCTACCACTCCGTTAATACCAAAAGTCTGGTCAAAAATTCCATCGGCATTTGTTTTTGCAATCGTTAGATGACTGTAAGTATCATTCGTCCCAATTGCAATAATATTACCCAATTTATCAAAATCTAAGTAATGAATTTCTGATGTACCGGGTATCACAGTCATTCCGTCTTGCCCAAAGGTTGGATCAAACGTAACCGACTGCGCATAAACATTGCTTACACTCAAAATTAAAATGCAAGCGGCGAGAGTTTTTAATGCTTTCATAAGGAATATTTTTTGGTTAATAATATTTTTTTACAAGTACAAAGATAAAAATTTACTGTTTTACAAATTTCTTTCCTTGATTATTTTCGAATTTAATAAAGTAGATCCTCGCTTTCAAATGGCTAACATTTGCTGATTGCGTAGCTTTTTCCGATTTTAATACAATCTTTCCAAAAATATCAATAATCTCAAATTTACTTTCAACATCAAAGTAAAGATAATCTTTTACCGGATTTGGAAAAATAGTAATTGAATTATCAATATTAAAATTCTGTTTTACAGAAACATCAGATGGGATATTCAATCTTGCTAATGCAAACTTGTGATCATGTGTATAATACGGATTGAACATATAAGCTCCTCCTAAAATAAGTTTATCTCTGCCCTGTAGTTTTATATCATAAAAACCATATTTATCACAAACAAACTCTCCGGTATTGTTGAAATCAGTATCCAATATTCCATTAGAAAGGATACTAACTATTCTAATATTATTAAATGTAGCTATATACTTACTTCCATTTTGCAAAATTTTTTGAGCAGAAGGTCTGCTGCCATCATGACTATTTGTTTCATAATAATAAAATCCATTTGCTCCAAAATCATTATTAATGGTTCCATCTGAATGAAAACTACATACAAATTTTGGTGCATTGAATGGATAAAAATTATTAACAGTACCAAGAAGGAAAAGCTTCCCATTACCATCTTCAATAGCATCTGTGAAATATTCATATTCAGACCAAAGGTTGTTATCATCCCAAATATTCATTTTCCACATTCCGTTGTTGGCAAAACCAGTAGCTAAGTTACCGTTTGGAGTTAATTTACAAAGAGCTAATTCAATCTCATCAAGATCTAAAATATCAGCTCCTGCAACAAGAATAGACTGGTCGTTTAATATTTTAATAGTTCTTGGTAGGAGTTTATATGTTTCACCATCTGTTAAATACGTTTTTCCATTTTCTCCAAAGTTTTCATCCAATTCTCCATAATGATTACATTTAAAAATAAACTCATACGAGTTCGCTCTGCCGCTAAAAAATATAAAATCATCAATTTCGGTATTTATAGAAAAAATATTAGAGGTTTCCATATAATTACTATAAATAATTTTTCCGTTATCTCCAAAAGTTTCATCAAAACTGCCATTTTCGTTAAATTGCATAAATATTGTTGTAAATCCACTTTGCTCAGAGAGTAAAAAGCTTACGATGATAAAAATTTTATTACTGTTAGTTATTTTCAGGCCAAACTTAGCAGTAGTATTTATTTCATATTCGGCGACCGTTACAATTCCATTGTTTCCAAAATTCTGGTCAATAATTCCATCGGCATTGGTTTTTACAATGGTTACATAGTGTTTATTGCCATCCTTAGTTGTTCCCACAGCAATAATATTGCCCTGTTTATCAAACTCTATAAGTTTAACTTCTGTAGCCTCGGGTATTATGGTCATTCCATTCTGCCCAAACGTTGGGTCAAGCGTTACTGGCTGCGCATAAATATGGCTTACACTCAAAATTAAAATGAAAATGGTGAAAGTTTTTAGTGTTTTCATAAGGGATGTTTTTTGGTTAATAATACTTTTTTACAAGTGCAAAGATAAAAATTTACTATTTTGTAGGCATATGTAAATACACAAAAAAAACCCACAAGCTAAAACCGTGTGAATAGAAAACGATTTTGCCTGTAGGATTTTACGGAAATGCTCAAATAAATTTTACTTTTTAGAAAAATTTGATTTATCTACGCCGCACAACGGACAAGTCCAGTCGTTGGGAAGCGCTTCAAATGAAGTTCCGGGGGCAACACCGTTATCCGGATCACCTTGGGCGGGGTCATATTCGTACCCGCAAACGTCGCATACATAAATGTCTTGATTCATAGTTTCCTCCTTTTTTATGGGTTGGTTAATAATGCTGTTGTCTTGATAAGTAGGAGCGTTTTTCGGAGATTTCCCCTTTAAAACTTTGTGAAAATAATCGTAGGTCATCGGTGCGGTTTCCGCATCGGTAACCATGGCGTCTAATACGCTGCAAATAAACAAGTAATGCGTGCCTGCATCTATCATTTCTACTACATCGCACGAAAACCATGCAAGGGCATTATCTAAAATAATAGGCTGGTTTTCATTAGTATAAACCACCGTACTGCCTGAAAATTTATCCGTATCGCGACCGGAATGGTACCCGAAACGACCAATAAAATCCATCGTCGCGTTGATACTCAATACAGAAACCGTGAGTTTCTTTGAGGTTACAATAAGCTCTGAAGTAAAATTGTTTTTATTCGATGCTACCAAAATTTGCTTCGGTTCGGAGGTAATTTGCATCACCGCATTACCAATAAAACCGCTTTGTTGCTCGTCTGCTTTTGAACAGATGGCGTAAAGTCCGTATGTGATTTTAAATAATGCTGTCGTGTCCATGTTTTTAAATTTTGAATTTTGAGTTTTGAATTCGTAGTTAAAACTGAAGGCAATGAATCTTGAACTATTTTATTTACACGTATTACAATAAATCTTTCGCACCTCTGTGTTGTCGAAAACAGAAACGGAAAATTCATCTAATAGTTTGCATAATCTTTGCGGGTTTCTAAGTGCAGCCATTTGCACTGATTGTGTAAAAATGGAGCTCAGGTACGTTTTAGGTTTGTGCGCTGCCAATTGCACAATAGCGAAAAGCGTGGATTCGGTAATGGTAGAATCGGAGAGTAGGGGAGAGAGGTGATACAATGCTTCTTCATAATCTTGCACCTGAATTAGGGAATCCGCAATGGCATCGGAGATTTTTATGTTTTTTACGTTTTTCTTAATCAACGTTCTGCAAACCACCTTTTTACCGCTTAAAAGAAGGATATTAATATCAATGGCTTTGGTTAGCTCTATTTGCTGAGGAATAGACCCGATTTTTGCGTGAAAATAATTCGATTTGGCGGTAGAATCGTTGGCAGCTAAAATTTTCTCAATGGCAATGGGTTTAGAAACGATGCCGCGAAAAGGTTTGCTGTTATCCACCTGCGGTACGCGGCAGTTATATTGCTCTTTTTGAATAAAATCCAATACGATGGCGTTTCCGGCTTTGGTAAGCAACCTCCTTGCCCATTTTGCATCATTCGATTGCAGGAAAACGTTTCCGTTTTCATCCCAATACAGCATGTCGTGAATTTGTTCTAAAGTGGGATCGGTCGTGCTTTTTTTACATATTGCTTCATCATAAAACCGAAGTCCTGCCATGCCTTTCGAAATGGGTAAATCTTTTTGTTTGGAAGCCGCAGAGTTAAACACCTGAATGGTAAGATCATTGCCCAATATGAGCGAAATGTACACTGAGCGCATATTCCTATCTATGTCGCAACCAAAACCGTAAATGGTATATTGCGGCGATAAAATGGCAGGTGCGCCTGAGGATGATTTTAGCAAAGGTTTCAGTAACTCCAAACACAAATCGTAATACGAATAATCTTTATCCCCTTGATGGGCTTTGGCTTTTGAAACAAACTCATCGGCTTGCGGGGTAAATCCGAATTTTTTCAGTCGTTGCGCCGTATATTTAAAAGGAGCTATATTTTCTACGGTAAGCTTGTCTTTTTCTGCTTGAAATTCGGCTTGCATGATTGCCGCCGAGTCTAACATGGGAAAATTTACCAAAGGTGTGCAGCCGTACAATTCTTTACGGAGTCCGTTTATCATTTCAATAAAGCACTCTTTTAAAATCGCAGGATCGTATTTAAGCGGATTGAAATTTCTTTGAAATGTCTTATTCTCACTATTGTTTTTTACAATCAAATCCAAATATGAGGCATTAGATTGCGAAAAGCATAAGCAATTAAAAAACAATAAAATAAATAAAAAAAGAAGCGGATATCTGAATTTTAACATGTGTTTTGAATATATTAATAATATTTACCCGCGAAAGTAGATTTTTTTTAATAACAGAAAAAAGAGCTTTAAAGTAACATTTATTTTTAAAATAGTATCTTTGCTGCCAAACTTTTTTTTTAATAAAAACTGTTTGAGAAACGGAAAACATTACAAACATAATAGTACATCAAATGCATAGAGTGCATAACATTTTAAAGAAAATAGCTTTTGCGCTTTTTGCTATTTCTTTTTTTTGTTTGCTACATGCTCAGCCCGCAAGCATTCCTTACTTTTCAACTATAGAGCAATATAAGTCTTTGAATTCTAATCAACTGCTTGATATCGCCGACAAGTTTTATGCTAATAACAGTAAAGATTCCGCTTTAATTTGTTATAGTTTAATATATAACAATAATGCTATAAAAAAAGACACCGTTTTAGTACAGGCATTAAATCGGGCTGCATTAATTTATTATTCAAATTATGATTATAAAACTTCGCTGGAATTATTTTTAAGAGCATTAAAAATAGCAGAAGATATTGGTTATAACGAGTATGTGGGTAGAATTTACAATAATATCGGAAATATTTATAATGCTTTTAAAGATTTGAGCGCCGCAGAAAATTGTTATAGAATTGCATACGAAAAAAAAGGAAGCGATCAACTCATGGCAGTAGTGTTGTTGAATCTTGGGGTTATTGCGGGAGATAAAAATGAATTGGATAGCGCCATGATGTTTTTTAGAAAAGCATATACAATGAGAAAACAATCTGATGCTCCCAACATGCTGTATGATATCCTCAACAATATGGCGGTGGTTTATTTGCGTAAAGAACAATACGACTCTGCGTTATATTATTATAACTTATCGCTTGAAAATGTACGACAGTTTAATTTGGAATCGCATGAAGCAAAATTTCTTCAAAATATTGCCGAGTTTTATTACAATTTAAAATCTTTAGATTCTGCGATTTATTATTTGAATAAGAGTAATGAATTGGCAGAAAAAGCCAAATCTTACGACGTTTTATCCGGAAATTATTTTTATTTATCTCAAATTGAAGAACAGCGTGGCAATAAATCAAAGGCATTAGAATACCATCATAAATTTTATGCCATCAAAGATTCCATATTTAATGCTTCTAAATATGCAGAAATCAACCAAATGCAATTTTTATATGATATGGCAAAAGTAGATAAACAGATACAGGAGCTGAATGCGGAGCGGGAATTAAAGGAAAGAATGATTGTATTTCAAAGAACGATTCAATGGATTTTAATTAGTGCATTTTTAATTGTATTGGTTGTTTTGCTATACATTTATTTGCAAAAGCAGAAATTAAACCAATCATATAAAGTTTTGGTGAGTAAAAATATTGAAATTGTAAATCAAGATAGCAAATATAAGCAACAAATTGCCGATAGAAATAAAGTAATACTCAATTTAGAGGAAGAGCTTTCCCGTTTTGTTCAACATCGTGAAAATAAGTACCAGGCAACTTCAATTAGTCGTGACCTTCAGCATGAACTAAAGGAGCAAATTCTTGAAATTATGAGTGATGCTTCTATAATATGTAATTCCGATTTTACGATCAATACGTTGGCTGAAATTGTAAAATCGAATCGAACTTATATTTCTAAAATTATCAATCAGGAATTTCATAAGAATTTTAATAGCTTTATTAATGAATATCGCATTAAAGAGGCTTTAAAAATGCTACAGGCTGAGGACTATCAAAAATATACCGTTGAAGGTATATCTAAAATGGTGGGATTTGAATCGCGCAGTACATTTAACATCGCTTTTAAGGAAATTACAGGGGTTACTCCAACATTTTACATTAAGTCGCTGCAATCGAGCACTTTGCAAAACACATAAAACTTTGTTTTTTAGAGATATAATCCGTATTGTGCGAATTTACCAATTCATACAATATGTTTTTTTCTTGTGTCATAAAATACTTACTTTTGCAATTACAAAATTGAAAAAAAGTACTTATGAAAAAACTTTATTCATTAATCAAAACAACCGCGAATGGCGTGCCACGAATTGTGTGCTTGCTTTTTTTAACCTTTTGCTTTGTTGTGCCGGTGTTTGCGCAGCAAAGTATCACTACCTCAGGTGGTAATGCCACCGGTGTTGGCGGCAGCGCATCCTATTCCGTTGGGCAGTTAGACTACCAAAATTATTCCGGCGGCAACGGCTCCATTGCCGAAGGTGTACAGCAGCCTTATGAAATTTCTGAAGTAGGCATCACCGATTATGAAGGTATTGCTATTGATTGCCAAGTATATCCAAATCCGACGAACGATGTAATTCAATTACGAATTACGAATTATGAGTTACGAGGAGGGGCTGATTTGCAACTTGCGATTTTTGATTTGAACGGAAAGCAACTCTTGCAGCAAGAAATTGCAGGAGAACATACGGAAATTTCGATGAGCCATTTGCCGACGGGTACGTATTTGTTGCATATTTTGGCAGATAAGAAACCGGCGAAAGCATTTAAAATTATTAAAAATTAACCCAATAAAAACATAAGATTATGAAGAAACTTTATTCATTATTCAAAACAGCCGTGTGCTTATTTCTTTTAACCCTTTACCTTGTGCCTGCTTTGGCGCAAGCTCCGGAAAAGATGAGCTATCAGGCGGTGATACGCAACAGTAGCGACCAATTGGTAAAAAACCAACAGGTAGGTATGAGAATTTCAATCTTAAAAGGTTCAACGGAGATTTATAGCGAAACCCAAACGCCAACCACTAATGCTAACGGATTGGTAACCATTGAAATTGGCGGTGGTTCGGGATTTAATACTATTAATTGGGACGACGGTATTTATTTTATTAAAACGGAAACCGATCCAACCGGCGGTACCAACTACACCATTACGGGTACAAGTCAGTTATTAAGTGTACCGTATGCATTATTTGCAAAAGCTTCCGGTAGTAGTTTGCCGGGTCCGCAAGGACCGGAAGGTCCACAGGGTCCACAAGGACCCGAGGGACCTGAAGGCCCGCAGGGCGCTGAAGGTGCGCCGGGCGCTGAAGGTCCACAAGGCCAGCCGGGTATTGCGGGACCCCAAGGGAATACCGGTGCTACCGGTCCTCAAGGTCCTCAAGGTGCACAAGGATTAACCGGTTCGCAAGGTC
>WQTS01000110.1 GCA_009786185.1 Bacteroidota bacterium | reverse complement strand
CTACCGGCTTGTTAGACCCGCCTATAGAAGTGCGTCCTGCAGACAATCAAGTAGATGACTTGTTGGATGAAATTGATAAAACGGTAGGACGTGGCGAACGCGTGTTGGTTACCACATTAACAAAAAAAATGGCGGAAGAACTAACCGGCTATTTAATTCGCATTGGAATAAGAACGCAATACATACATTCTGAAGTAGATACATTAGAGCGCATAGAGATTTTAAAAGATTTACGTTCCGGCTCCATTGATGTATTGGTGGGCGTTAACTTGCTTCGCGAGGGTTTGGATTTACCGGAAGTTTCATTAGTAGCCATTATGGATGCAGACAAAGAAGGTTTTTTACGCAACGAACGTTCATTAACCCAAACTGCCGGCAGAGCGGCGCGCCATGTGAACGGTCGTGTAATTTTTTACGCCAATAAAATCACAAAATCCATGCAGGCTACCCTAGATGAAACCAACAGAAGAAGAAACAAGCAAATGGCATATAATCTTGAACATAAGATCATCCCGCAAACCGTGCGCAAAAATGAAGACCTATTGTCCGATAAAAATGTCATTTATCGTTTTAGTGATATTATTGAAACCCAAGCTGCTGAGGAGAACCCGTTTCAAATGCTGAATAAAGAGCAGTTGCAGAAAAATTTAAAAATTTTACGCAAACAATTAGAAACCACGGTAAAGAATTTAGATTTTTTAGAAGCGGCAGAGATCCGGAATAGAATTTTGGAGATGGAGGGGCGGATTAAAACGTTGTAACGAAGAAAAAGGGGCGCTGCATACAACGCCCCAATCTGTTTTTTGCATGAACTTGTTTTATTAATTCACTATCATTTTTTTAGCATCAGTTCTTTCTCCATTAACAAAAAGCGCATAATGGTACATGCCCACAGGCATCCCTACCAAAGAGATTTTCGTTTGGTAATTTCCTTCTGTTAAGTTTCCTTGCGGTAAGCTTTTTACCAATTGACCGGAAATATTGTAAATAACAATCTCAACCGCGCCTTCTGTATAAATCTCAAAATTTATTGTTGTAATTCCGGTGGCGGGGTTAGGGATATTCTGACCTAATGCGCCTTTTTTATCGGTTTGCGGTGTGAGGTATGGGGTTTGCGGTTTTTGGGATTTTATTTGAGGGAGTGTGGCTAACAAGGTTGCCTTACTGGTTTCATATTCCCGTTTTGAGCGAGGTCTGATATTAGCCAGGCGATAATATGCCCTGCCCGATTTTGCGCCACTTATCGTATCTGCCTCCATCATTAAATGAATATCACCCAAATCAATTACGGCAAAAACGCTGTCTTGATAGCTGGGCGGATTTTCGATACGATTTTCGTACCAATCTATGGCAGGTTGCCAGTTTTTTTCTTTTATGTGGCAGCGTGTTGCCAAAAAGTCTGCTGTGTTAAATATAGCTGTACATACCGGCACGGCTACCTTGTAGTTGAATACCGGAATTTCAGGAGATCCGGCAGAATTTGCGATACTGCCACCCGGAAGAGTTAGCCGCGTAAAAGTAACGCCGTTTACCACAGTATCTTTAGTGTAAACACCGGGAATAGTTATTTCAAAACTTACTGTTTGAGCATTGGAGGTTAATAGATTCATTTTGGGCACTTTTGGCTCCGAACTTGAAAAATTGACCCATTGCTGGGCGTTGGCAGAAAATATAAACACAACTGCCAATAAAAAAAAGATAATTTTTTTCATATTTTGTATAATTTAAGAACGGAACAAAAATAGGGAAACCTTTGTCAAAAAAATATACTTTTAATGAAAAATAATTTCTTTTAATGAAAATTTATTTACTTTTGGTATAAGTTTAATGTTTTATAATCTTTTTTGTAATAACCCCTTTTTCTGTTTGAATCCTCACAAAATATATTCCTGCCTGTAAATCAGACATATCTATTCTATTTTGCATTATGCTTCCGGCACTGTGCTTTCTGCCAAAGAGATCAAAAATCTCAATACCCTCAATTTGTAACTCGTAATTCGTAACCCGTAACTCGCCTGTTGTCGGATTGGGAAATAAAATAATTTCTTTTAACTCCTTAACTTCTTTAATTCCAATCTCATTTTTATAATCCTTAGTAATCTCATGACAATAGATATCCACCAACGTTTCTCCGTAATCTTTGTAATGCTCAACACACACTTTTGTATGCCAACCCCATGGAGTGATATCTTCTATTTCCGAACTCTTAATGATATAAAAAACTCCCGACTCTCTATCCGACATGAAAGAGGTCACCACTCTTTCAGTAGTAAAAGGAGAACAGTTTTCACATATATACACATGCCGAAACGTATGTCCTGTATCGGCACTAAATGATACTTTATAACTCCAATCCGGAAACCATGAGCTAATATACACCTCGCCCGGCAAACCGCCACGGTAAACATCAGGGAATAAACCACTCATTTGACCAAAGACATATTCTTCGTCTATTGTTAAATTAGTATAGTTTTGAAAACAATCAAAGGTGTGATAAAAACCGTGTCCGATAAGTGAAAAAAAATCACATTCTTCAAAACCGGTTTCACGTGCAGAAATTTTTTGATTATTAATTAGAGTAAATGTATTTGCATAATCATAACTATTATAAGTACCAATATTTGTACCTGCACTTGCTGCTCTGTAGATTAACCCTTTAACATTTGCCGAAAAATAGTCTTTATAACCTGAATTCTCTTCTCTAAACATCCAATTTTCCCCATGGTCGAAACTTACCCAAAGTGCTGTATGTGAGTAATTATTTTTAGAATATGTATCTTTGTTGTAAATTACTCCGGTAGTAGCATCGGCAAGAATAGTTGATGGTTGCATTATAACTTCAGGATTGGCAAAATAATCAGCGTCATATTGTATAGTTAGTTTTTTGCCGTTTTCAGTCAGTCGGTAAATGGCAGTGCGCAAAGTGTCATAAACCGGCGGTCCCCATATTGGATTGTAAATGCCATACCAATATCCGGTTATATATAGTTCGCCGGGTTCTGCGCCGCGGGCAATGAAGCGGTTTTGGGTAAAAGAGAGAGTACTTGTGCCTAATAGAAGTATCAGAAAAAGCAATATCTTTTTCATAATGAATCGGTTTTAATTTGTGTGGCAAAGATAATTTTTTATTAAACAAACTTTGAAAACAGACAATACTTTTTGTATAAAAAAGATACTTCTAATGAAATATTATTTACTTTTGCAGAAAAATTTAAAATGGAAAAAAGCAAGATTGAAAATTTAATCAAGAAGATCACATCCGTACGATTAAAGAAAGGATTTTCTTACGAAAATATGTCTCACGAATTATCTATAACTCCGGCAGCCTATAGAAAAATAGAGACAGGAGAAACAAAGTTAACGGTAGAAAGATTATTTCGAATTTCGGAAATATTTGAAACGCCACTGTCGGAATTATTAGAAATAGACCCAGGAGGATTCCAACAAATAAATAATGAAAGTGCAACCGGATATCAGCAAAAAATTGAAAACTTTTATCAGGAGAACAAAGAAGTTTACGAAAAGTTGCTTCAAAGCAAAGATGAGCAGATTGCGTTGTTGAAAAAACTACAGGAGATGAAGTAAACTTTAATACCTAACAATAGGAGGCGAAAGTAAAATAATCCTTTTGCAATCCCGTTATTTCTAAGTGAATTTGTTCAAAACCTCATTCCTGATTCTTTTTGCTTTTTTACCCTTGGTTGTTTTCGCACAGCAGCAAAAATCGGGGTCGTGGACGATTGATACCTCAACCTATCGCGTGGATTCGCTTTCTATTTATCCAAACTCTTTTCAGTTAACGGGAATTGATGAAGAAGATTACATTTTTGACTGGATCACTTCTACTTTGCGCATTACGAATGAAAATGTGTATGGAAAAACCGTTTTTTTTACGTATCAAACATTTCCTATCAATTTTTCGCAAAAACATCAAAGAAAATCAACAGACTTAATATTTCGAAAAGGAACGGTGTATCGTCCGCAAGTAATGTCGTTGCCTTCAAGTTCTTGGTTAACAGGGGAAGATGGAGAACCTTTGTATGCCGCCGGGTCGATTGCACGCGGAGTAACGATGGGTACAAATCAAGATTTTGTGCTAAATTCTGCCATGAATCTGCAACTTTCCGGATTTTTAGCAAAAGATTTGGAAGTTCAAGCGAATATTACCGACAGAAATATACCCATTCAGCCGGAAGGCAACACACGTGTTATTCAAGATTTTGACAAAATATTCATTCACCTAAATTACAAAAACCAATGGAAGGTAAATGGGGGAGATATTGATATTACCAAACCAAACGGTTATTTTCTGGTGGCGAATAGAAGACTGCTGGGCATGGAAGGTTTTGCAGATAACTATTTGAAAAAAGACTCCTCCTATCGTTTGCAAAACAATGCAGGCGGTGGTGTGTCAAAAGGAAAATATGTGCGCCAAAGGTTAGCAGTGATTAACGGCTTGCAAGGTCCGTACAGATTAACCGGAAATAATGGGCAGCTCAATATCGTAATTCTTTCGGGAAGTGAGCGCGTATATATGGATAATAGATTGCTTACAAGAGGTTTAGACTACGATTATGTGATGGATTATAACACCGGAGAGATTACATTCACGTCGCGAATATTGGTTACTTCGGAAAAAGAGTTTAATATTGAATATCAGTATTCCGACTTGGCTTATTCGAGATATTCGTTGTTTACATATAATGAATTTACCAGCGAAAAATCGCCAAAACTCAATCTTAGAGTAAACTTTTTTCATGAGCAAGATTTGAAAAATCGCTCTATTCAGCCACAACTTACCGATAGTATGCAAATGTATCTATCGCAACTGGGAAATGTGCCCAATGCTTGGTTTCCCAACGTGGATACATCCGATTTTCATCCCAATGAAATTCTGTATCAAAGAATTGACACTATTTCTAATGGTGAAATTTATACCATTTATCAATTTTCTACCGATCCGTCACAAAGATTATATCGTGTGGGGTTCAGTTTTTTGGGTTTCAATAAAGGAAACTACATTTTATCTGTAAACCAAGCAAATGGGCGTGTTTTTGCGTGGGTAGCGCCACAAAACGGCGTGCCGCAAGGCGATTACGAGCCGGTAACGCTGCTTACTACCCCTACTTCATCTCAAATGGGAACCATCGGCGCCGATTGGTTCATTACGGAAAATACCGGATTTTCTACGGAATTTGCGTTTACTCATTTTAACCAAAACACTTTTTCTACACAAAACAATTCGGAAAATGCAAGTTTTGGCTATATGTTCAACCTTTTTCACAAAAATCCTTTAAAAACGAAAAAAAATATGGAAAAACCGTGGTGGTTTTTTACCAAAGCAGGCGGAGAATACCAACATCAAAAGTTTAATCCCATTGAAAGTTTTAGAGCGATAGAGTTTTACAAAGATTATAATTTGCAAGGAGATTTTTCGCCGCAAAATGCGGAACTGATGTTGAGTGCGCAAGCAGGTTTTATGCAGGAAGAAACAGGAGAAACTTCATACAAATTCAACTATTATTCACGTTCAAAAAACTTACAAGCCATTCGTAATGAGCTGCTTTCAGTTACCAACAAAAAAGGGTTTCATTTTTTTACGCAAACCTCATTTTTATTGACACAAGATAGTTTGCAAAACACAAACTATTTCAGAACTTTCAACTTGCTTTCAAAAACTTTCAGAAAAATAGAACTTGGCGTTTTTGAACGCTTTGAATTCAACCGTTTTCAAAGTGCGCATAATCAGGAATTACTGCCTAATAGTTTTCGTTTTAATGAAGCGTATCTTTATCTAAAAAATAATGACTCTATTGAGTATAAATACAATGTGCAATTAAAACATCTGTTTACGGATAGACCTTATCAAAATCAGTTTGATAGAGATAATTATGCTTATGAAGCGGAAGCTTCGTTTGAAATTACGAAATTGAGGAACAACCGTTTTCGAGGAACGGCTACGTTTAGAAATATGCATCAACGCGACTCGGCTCGGATTTTTTTTGCTGAGAATTTCTTTGTGGGAAGCGTGGAATATACCGGACGTTTTTTTAGAAATGCTTTGTTTTTAAATACTTATTATGATGCCGGAAGTGGTTTGGAACAAAAGAAAATCTTTACTTTTATTAGGGTAGCCGACGGGCAAGGCACCCACGTTTGGATTGACTACAATAATAACGGCATTGAAGAGTTGAATGAGTTTGAAATTGCACCTTTTCAAGACCAAGCCAATTACATCAGGGTTTGGATCTCTTCGCCGGAGTACATTAGTACTTATAATAACCAATTTACGCAAGTAATTCAATTGAGACCCGGCAATGTTTGGAGCAACAAAAAAGGAGTGCTCAAATTTATTTCACGTTTTAGTAATGCTGCCACTTTGCGTGTGGGGCAAAAAAACTCCTCTAAAGAGATTGGCAAAGCATTAAATCCTTTTCAGTTTAATTTGGCAGATTCCGCATTAATAAGCAGTCAAGTTAACTTTAACAACAATCTTTCATTTAATCAGTTATCTCAATTTTGGGGCATGGATTATATCTTTCGTTATACTCAAAATAAAAACATGCTTTATTTTGGCATGGAAACAAACCGCCTGAATTTGAATCAGTTTACCATTCGTGGCAGACCGCATCAAAATATTACCCTAAAAGTAGATTACATTTATTCGGACAAAAAGAATTTTTCTGCATTTTTTTCATCCAGAGATTACAATATTATTAATCACAGCATCATAAATTCTGTTCGTGTGCAACATAAAGACAACATTTTTTGGGGATTAATTTACACATTTCAAGACAAGAATAACATTTCGGGAATTGAAACCATGAAAGGGCACGATGCTGCTGCGGAATTTAGCTACCGTATTACACGACGAGGAAATGTCTCCACTAGAGTGCAGTACAGCTATATTGATTTTAAATCCGGCAGTGAACATAATAACATGCAATCGGCGATTAGCTTCGAGATGTTGGAAGGCTTGCAAAACGGAAATAATGTTTTGTGGAATGTTGGTTTTCAGACGAATATCACAGAATTTCTCCAGTTAGATTTGCGTTATGAGGGGCGCAGTTCCGAAGGGGCGAAAACTGTGCATACGGGGCTCTTGCAGTTGAAGGCGTTTTTCTAAGCCATAAGGAAAAACTACCTTATTTTCACCTTAGAATAACACAGAAACACCTTAATAGCAAAGAAATACGCATGGTTTCATAGTTTTAATAAAGTAATAAGGTTATATTTTAATGTATAATTCACTGCTACTAAGGTGTTTATTGTTTTTCAAGGTGTAAATAAGGTTCTTCTATTCCCCACATCCTTCAAAAATTTTTAGTAAAAAAACTTTCCTTGCGCCGCAAATATACATTTTGAAATGCCCTTTGTCAAGGGGTAAAATGATTTTTAATAAAAAATGATTTTGGGTGTCTTTTGCACAAAACAAGAAAACTGGAATAATATCTTGGGGTTGTTACAGCTGAAGGCATTTTTCTAAGCCATTACGGTGTAAACCTCCAAAAATCTTTTTGTGTAATAAGATCAGGAAAACCATTACAACCGGTGCCCACATATCCCTTGTCTCCGATTGAAAATCCAACTGATGAGCATCCACCACCGCCCGGATACCTTTCTTTTAATGTCCAAATATCTAAGTCAGGTGAATACTCCCAAAAATCATGAGTAAGCTCATACGGAGAATAATCCCACATTCCAAGTCCAATATATCCTTTATTTCCGATAGAGAAACTAACCCCATTTAATCTTTCTCCTCCTGCAAAATCCGCTTTTCGCGCCCAATGATTAGAAGAAGGAGCATATTCCCAAAAGTCGTTAACTAAGCCATAGAAACTGAGCCCCATTCCCACATATCCCTTATTTCCGATAGAAAATCCAACAGCACCTAGCCTTCCTTCTCCAATAGAACCTTGTCCTACTACTGCGGGCGGCACATTCTCTTTTCGTAGCCATGAATTTGACTCTGGATCGTATTCCCAAAAATCCCTAAACCATGAACCTTTATTACAACCGGTTCCTATATATCCTTTATTTCCAATGGAAAATCCAACGGCTCCATGTCGCGCACTTCCTTTAAAATCTGCTTTTTGTATCCATTCATTAGCCACCGGATTATACTCCCAAAAATCGTTCAAGCCGGTTGGAGTCTGAGGAGGCCTAACATATTCAGCACTTCCTGTTCCAATGTATCCTCTATCTCCTATAGAGAACCCAACCGCCCCTGCTCTCTCTCCACCGCCAAAGTCTGCTTTTTGCGTCCAGGTGTTCGTAACCGGATCATATTCCCAGAAATCTTTACAAAAACTAGTCCACTCATACAAATAATGCACAGGAATGCCTATTCCAACATAACCTTTATCTCCAATGGAGAAGCCAACTGCTCCTTCTCTGGCGGCGCCAAAAAAATCAGCCATTCGTGTCCATGAACCGGTGGGGGTTCCAGTAGTGGTAAAACGGTTTACCTCGCCATACACAAAAACATTTTCTTTTTTTATAAAAGTACGCCAATAATAAGTGGTTAGTTCTTTTAAATTTTCAAGTCTTACAAAATAAGAATCATCAGAGTAATCGTAAAATAGAGCATGGGCAACGCTATCCACAAATAATGGCGTAGAGGAGCTTTCGGAAAAACAAACACCGATATTATCTAAATCTTTAGAAAAGATAGATAATTTTAATACAACGAAATTATTTCCTAAAACAAAAACCTCGTTATCGTTAATCTTTCCTACTACCTCTTCTTCTTTGGTAATTTTATGACAGCAGCAAAAAAGTATGGTGCAGCTTATAAGCAAAATGCTATGTAAATATGCAATGATTTTGTTAGATATACCGGTGGCTTTTGTTTCCATAGGCTTGGTTTTAAATCGGGCGCAATATACAAAAAAGATATAGGAATGTGAAAAACAAAATTTTGTCTACACCTTCAACACATTCGGTTTATTCGGTGTGGGCAAAATTTTGCCGTTTACACCACGATATTTATCATCTTTATCAAAAGGAATTCCAATTTTATTCAAAAGTCTATCCACTTGCACTTGATGTAGTTGCAAGCCCATCTCCCAAGGATTGTAGCCCAGCAGCATGCCGGTCATCTCTTCATAAGTAAGCACCGGAATGCCGTAACCCTCTTTGTCGTAAGTTTTATTTTCCAGCTCGGCGATGGTGTATTGCCATTTATCTAAAAACATGGGACAGCCCGGGCAGTTACACACAATAAAATCAGGCTCGTAGGGTTCCATGGATTCAAATTTTTTCTTGGTATTTGCAATAGAAAATCCGCGGTTGGCTTGCACTAAATAGTTTCTAAATCCGAAGCCGCAACAATGGCGACGTTCGGGATAATCCACCACTTCGCCGCCCCACGCTTCAATCATGCCGGCTAATACGTGGGGAAATTCGGCTTTTCCTATGCCGGTTTCCGGAAACATTTTGGCATAGTGGCACCCAATATGCTCTACCACGCGCAACGGTTTTCCGGTAAAACGGTTTACCAAGCGATACTTCATCTTTTCTTTCAATTCCATCCGGAATTTGTAAATAATATCGGAAGGATGCGCCACATTTTTAGGAATTTGAAACTCTCTTCCGGTAGTTTTTTTCAATGTTTCACGGGTTTTTTCCAACAGTTCCGGATTATGTTTCCATAGTTCAATCATCTCATTATAAAGTCCAAACGATGTAATACAAGAAGTGGCATAATTTTCATATCCTTTTTCTGTCATTATGGCAAACAAGCGCGCAATTACGGTCATGGCGGTTTCCAAAGGGATAATATCGCTGTGGTACCCAATTCCGGTGCAGGTGTGCGTATCTACACTATCGTGAATCTCTTTGTCCAGCACATCGCGCATGATTTTCAAAAAAGTAGCTTCCGAACCCGGAAAAAAGGTTTGCCGGATACAACTTCTGCTATAGAAAAAATGATCTTCCGCGATCTCTTTTTGATATTCGTTCCAAAAGTGTTTTTTCATAATGTTCTACGGTTATGTGTGTTATTGTTTGTAGTGTAAATTTCATTCAAATAGGTTTGTTCGGAGGTCGTACCTCTTTTTTCATTCGAAAACCGATTAATATTATTTTGAAAGTCGAGAGCGCCGGTAGCTTCAAAAATTTTCTTGATCTCTTCCAAGTTTTTATCAGCAATTTGGCGTAATGCGCCCGCACCTTCGCCTTTGTAGTTTGCGCCTAATTTTGGCGCAACATCTTTAATATTATCGCGATACCATTTCCAAATGGGTCCTTGTTCAGGATGCAGTTCCGGTGCAACAATATCGGGGTGTACGCAATAGCCGCGTTCTAAAATGGAACCGCCAATCACTTTGTTTAAAATAAACTGTTGCCGCCCTTTCTCACTATCCACAAAATAACCAAGCTGTTGTGCGATTTTTCGCAATGCCATGATGATCAAACCGGGCGTATTTCCGCGTGGACACCGCGTGGCGCAAGACATACACTCTCCGCAATACCAAATGGTTTCGGAGCGTAATAACTTTTCGAGCTCCACATCCTCTTCGCGTTGCACAATATCGCAAATCTTACGCGGGTCATAATTATAAAATTCAGCCGAAGGGCAAATAGCGGTGCAAACTCCGCAATTCATACAAGCATTGAGCGCTTCCTGAAAACGCACATCTTGCAAAAGTAAAGTGGTGATATTTCCCATGTTTTAACCGTTAGAAACGTGCAAAGAAACATGATTTTTTGGAATGTATAAATAAGATTTAGTCAAAAATTGCACTTTTCTGAATAAAAAATACAAGTTCCAAACAAAAACTGCAAATTTCAATACTTTTTTAACACATTGATTATTAGAAAAATAATTTCAAAAAAAAGATTCTCGAATAAGATAAATTATATTTTTGCCGCGAATTTTTAAATCACAAAGAAATGAGTACGCCATCACATTTTCCCCACGCTACACCCGAAACCTTTTGGGCAGCCATAAATGAATTGACCGTTAAATTTGCCGAAACGGATAAACAAATGGAAAAAACGGACAAGCGAATGAAAGAACTGCAAAAACTAGTAGGCGGTTGGGCGCATAACCACGGTTCGTTTGCCGAAGAATATTTCTTTAACTCTTTTGAAGAGGAGCAACAAAACTTCTTCGGGGAGCATTTTAATAAAATTAGGAAAAATGTAAAATATGTTGGAGAAAAACTCGAAGATGAATATGATATTGTAATGTATAACAATATTTCAGTAGCTATTACCGAGGTAAAATACAAAGCCCATGCGAATGACATTCCAATCGTGCTAAAAAAGGCAGAAACTTTCAGAACCTTAAGCCCCGATTATAAAGATTATAAAATTTATCTCGGTTTGGCTTCTATGAGTTTTTATCCTGAATTAGAACAGGAGTGTATTAATCAAGGCATTGCTGTTATTAAACAAGTAGGCGATACAGTGGTGATTATTGACGAGTATTTGAAGGTGTTTTGATGTAATGATTAAAGATAAATATTTAAAAAAGGGGCTGCCTTTATTTTTAAGACAGCCCCAACATTTATTATTGAAAAATTATTATTTCACAATCACCAATCGTTTGGTTGCCATTTCGTTATTTTCCGAGTACATTCTTACAAAATACACTCCACTTTCAAATTTGCTCAAATCATTAATTTGCAGGTGGTCTTTTATATTATTGTATTCGGCTAATTTGCGTCCTTGCAAGTCGTAGAATTCTACGCGAACAAGTCCGTCGCCTTTAATGATAACGCTGTTGTTTGCAGGGTTCGGGAAGATTTGGAAAGCATCCGCTTGTATTTCATTGATGTTTACACAACTTATTTCAACAGCAATTTCGCTTGTCCATTCCGACTCTTCGCAATGTTCGTAAACAGCGCTTACTTGATACACGTATGTTCCGTTAGCAGATAGTTCATCGCGATATTCCAAATCGGAAGATAAGGCTTCAGCGATTTTTACATTATCGCGGTAAATGTTATAATTCAATAATGTTACGCCTTCAATGCCTTCCAGTGCATCCCAACGAATAACGGCTACTACACAATTAGCTTCATCAACGTCTCCCGATACATTAACCGGTGTTTCGCAAGGTAGGGGTGGGATAACATAATTACAAATAACATTCGATATTTTTGCAAGCGATTCTTTATCACCTTCATAAACTGCAGTTACATTATAAACATAAACACCTTCCGTAACATTTTCTTCTGTAAAAGTTAGGTCGGTTAGCAATGTTTCATTCAAAAGTTCGCCTGCTCTGCGTATGTTGTAGCCCATTGGCGTGCCTTCTTCGGGAGCTTGCCAGGTAATAGTAATTATTCCGGTTTCTTCATTCAATTCGGCATTTACATTTTGAACATGGGGATAAAGATTCGGAAGTACAGCAGTATAATCTAGCGTTTGCCCATACCCGTATTGATCACATGCATTTGGATCAGTTGAACTTGAATTCCAAATAGCACGCAGACGTAAACGTTGTGAGCCGGATGCAATATCTTGCGGAATTGTAAAGTTCTGTGAATATTGAGTTCCTACAACCGGGCAAGAAAAACTGATTAATTTCTCATTTGCATCAAAAACACCGTTCCCGTTCAAATCAATCCACCCTCTAACGTTTTGGTTTTGGTAACCTACGGTTACAGTAATTGTATATTGTTCACCGGGGATAAAATCGAGTTCAACGTCAGAATTGTTAGTATAACCATTTGTACCACAGGCAGGATCTGTATTATTTAGTAATACTGATTGGTCGCTTGTTTTTACGATTCTAACTAAAGTAAATCTATCACCTTGGCTACAATTTGTTGTTCCCGGGGTGCAGTAATTGGCTGCTCCCGTAGAGATAGCCGTAAATGGTTCGCTCTGCGAACGCTCATACATAGCAGTAAGTAGCAGTTGAAGGTTTGCCACATATCCGCCGGGCATATCAGGGTGAGTAATTACGAAGAAATCTATATCCATAGTTTCGCCGGCTGACAAGTGTTGTGGGTCGGGATTAAGTTCCTCGCAAGCAAAGTTGATATATTCGCCATCCAAGTTTATTTCGCCAACTACATTATATGCTCCGGCACCACCCATATTTTTAACTACAGTAGTTAATTTCACTAAATTACCTTTTGGTAAATTACCGTCTTCCACATCGTTTATTAAAACTTTTTCTAAAGAAAATACCGGTGCAAACGCTTTCAACGGCAATTTTCCTTCCCAGGTAGTTTTACCACTTCCTACGATGGTTACATCCGTAAGGAAAGTTTTGCCATCAGGAATATCATTAGCTACGGTAACTTTAAATTTCACAGTAGCAGTTCCATCCGGAGCAATAGTTGTAGTTTGTGCAGTGGCTTGTGTAACAGTCAATTGCGGATCATTGCAAGTAAGCGTAACGTTAATCGGTCCGTTTGCCGGATCAACGCCTACGTTTTTCAAAGTAACTTCAATTTCAGTGTTTGTAGAAATATAGGTTAATGTCTCTGCACCTACAACCGTATAACCGGCAGGAACTACATAAGGACCATCTGATGGGGTAGCCAATACTTCTCCTATGTAGGTTACTTTATCACGTCCGGTAATACATACGGTAATCTCAACCGGCATGGTAATGGGCTCGAAAGATAAATTGGCAATGCCGCCGCTAACTGTAGCGCTTGCCAAAATAATCACCTCATCATTATCTATATACGACATAGTTACGGCAGCTCCTTCTGCATCGCAGTTTACGGAAAAATCGCTCATTCCAAAGAAAATAACAGGAGTGTGTGATACGGTCATAGCTTGCGGCGTTTTTGTACGAATCATTAAAGTGGGGTCGCCGAAAACTAACCAGGAAAGATAGTCATTCATTCCTGAGCTACCGTGTACCATAATCATTTTTTGTGTAGCATTATAACAAGCGCCTGCAAATGTTCTCTTAATACCGGGTTGTTGTCCGGAATATGGTGACGGAAGATCCATAACAATATTTACAAATTCGTCTTGTGAAGTCATAGTGGGCATCCAGCTTATGTTAATGGTAGCCATAAAGGTTGCTACTGCTCCTGTAGGTTGGCCATTGTGTGTTGCACGCATCCAAGTTTCGGCAAAACATGGTCCATCCGACCACATAAATCTTCCGTTAACACATGCTACGGAATAAATGAAAGGAAGTTTGCCTACATTTTGCAGTTGATTTACATGCGAGTTACTGTAATATGCTACCGACCAACCGTCTTCAGAGCCATGATTACAGAAATTGATCATACTAACACCGTTGTTAATTCGTTGCGAAATTTGAGCAACAGTTGTATTAGGTACTCCCGGACAATTTCCATCATAATCTTGATATACTGGTTCATATCCATAATTCAACAGTCGGTTTCTGATATTATTCATGTGTACATAGTCGTTTTCTCCGCCATCGTGCCCGCCACCTGTACCTTCGTTGCGTGCTACTCCCATGGCAGTAGATATCCAGGTGTCGGCTGTAGTAAGATCGCGTTCATAATGGATAGCACGTTGTATTTGAGTTTGTACGTGGGCAATATTTTCGGCAGACATTCTTCCGATAAGCACATCCATATAGTTGCTGCCGGTAGTCAATCTTCCATATTCAACATCAGAAGGAACGGAAGAAGTACCGTGTGGCGGTATTTGCGGCGCATCGCCAACCAAAAGTACATAAGCTAAGTTGTTTTCAGGAGCGTTGTAGAAATTTTGAATATAACTTTTTATTCCGGCAGGTGTTGTTCCGGTTTGTGCTGTGGAAACTATAGTGGTTTTGCGACCAATAGTGCGTTTCCAATCAATGTAAGGCTTCATTTCATCTACCCAAGGAGTATGGCAAATAATTAATAATTCGCCTACTTCTTCTGTTGGGTAACCTCTATTAACAAAAGTATAGTTCAAGAAGAGATTTCTGTACATATCTGCAAACGTAGGATCAATAGTAGCATTTCTTTTTTGATTTGTAAATTCATTAACGCCTTCATTGTCATTATAATTTACCGTAACGGTCATTTCTGAATAAATCCTAAGAGTTTTTGTAACAGGGTTATATTGAACAGGATAAGCGAAAATAGAGATCCCTCTAACGTCGCGCATAATAAAAGTTTCGTTGATGGTAGCTAGCGTTCCGGGGAAGAATGCGTTCTGGTTATACACTTCGCCTTTTACGTAAGGAACGGTTGTGGGGTCAATACTACGCGGCAAGTTTCCTTTGGAGGGAACAAGTTCAATGTTTTCAATGTCGGTGTATTCGCCGTAAGTAATCTCTAACTCAGCCGCACCCACATCGGGAATAATAATGGCGGTGGGTAAATAAAACAATTCGGGGTTTCCTTCATCGAGCATAAGCGGCGCTTTGCCGGAGAAGATGGCGGTGGCATCACCATAATTGGTTCTCACATCCATCAAATTTAATTCATTAAGATCAAATTTGATCGTAGTGGCAACCCCTCTTTCCGCAACTAAAGTTACTTCATTTGGGTTTGTGTAATTTTGTCCAACAATGATTCGTTGTTGCGCCCAGCTATTCAATGCGAATACAAGGGCAATGAGAAACAGAATAAACTTTTTCATAAATATTATATTGGTTAATAAATGTTTTTTGCTAACAGAGCCACAAAAATAGAAAAAAAAGCGAGAAAATGCAAGTTTTACAAAAAAAGTGGAAAATGGGGCAATTTTTGATGTAAAAAAAACGGCATTTGTAATGCCGTTTAGCGTTGAATTTTGCACATGTAGGGGCACAAAATTTTGTGCCTCTACATGAACAATTCATTATTTCATAATCACCAACCGTTTGGTAACCATTTGATTATTTTCCGAATACATTTTTGCAAAATAAACACCGCTTTCATATTTACTTACATCGGTTTGCAGTTTTTCTTTTACGTTATTATATTCAGCTAACATACGTCCTTGTACATCGTAAATTTCTATGCGGTTCAATCCAACGCCCTCAAAAGTGATATTGCCGGTAGCAGGATTAGGGAATATGTTAAAAGATTGAACTTCGGGAAGTTCGTTAATAGACAATACCATTATACACTCTTCTCCCGACATGATAACTTCTTCGCAATCGTTATACTCTATTTCTACTTCATAGCAATATGTAATTCCGGGCTCGCGGCTATTATCCAAAAAGCTCAATGTTGTGGCAGGAATTGTCAGAAAATTTATTCGTTCTCCGTCACGGTAAACGTTATAACCGGAAAGCTCCGTACCTTCATATTCAGGAGCTGCCCATGAAACCCGAATCTTTCTTTCTTCGATTTGTTCAAGAGCAATATTGCTGCTGAAGGGAATACACATTCCATCAATAAGCACCGTTACATGCTCAGAAGGCTCGCTTTCCCATGTTGTTCCATATAAAGCAGTTACTTTATATTTATATTCGCCGTTTGCAGGGGCAATATCAGTATATGTAGTTCCTTCTTCTACAGGATTTTGTGTAACCCTCACATTATCTCTATAGATATTATATCCTTTAACGGTCAATTCATCGCGCTCTTCCGGCGTATTCCAGCTCAGTACAACATGATTGACATTTTCTAGTATATATGTAAGATTTAGCGGTGAAGGAAGCTCCGGCATCTCGCCTACAGATATAGTGTTCAAGTAGGCTACTTTGTTGAAACCTGTAATTGCAAGTGTTACTTCCGTAGTTGAAACAGGTTCGTCAAAAACGATTTCGGCAACGCCACTTGCAACCACGGCGGTTCCTAAAATAATAACTTCATTGCTACTATTAATATAAGAGATAGTGGCTGTAGCGCCATTCGCATCGCACTCAACAGAAAACTCACTTGCTCCCAATGTAATAGTGGGCGAGTACGATATTGTCATTTCTTCCGGTGTTTTTGTTCTGAACATTAACGTGGGATCGCCGAAAATTAACCATGCATTATAATCATTGTTACCCGAAGAGCCATGACGTAAACGCATTTTCTGTGTGGCATTAAGCATTGCACCTGCAATGGTTCTCTTAATACCGGGTTCGCCCCAAGTCGGATATGGCGAAGGGAGATCCATGCAAATATTTACAAATTCATCTTGTGCTGTCATAGGTGGTACCCAGCTTAGGTCAATAGTTCCTCCAAAAAAGGCAATAGCTCCGGTGGACTGTCCGCTTTGTGTAGCGCGCATCCATACTTCGCCAAAACAAGCAGTTCCCGATATAAAATTTCCATTCTGACACGCAACAGAAAAAATAAATGGAAGTTTGCCTGCATTTTGTAGTGCATTTACCTGTGTGTTAGTAAAATTCGGTCCGGATGTAATATACCAGCCATCTTTTAACCCATGGTTACAAAAATTTGCTATACTTACACCGCTGTTAAAACGAGATGAAATTTGAGCATTTGATGTACCGCCCCCTACTCCACCATATTCCTGGTAAACAGGATCATAACCATAATTCAAAAGCCGAGTTCTTATGTTATTCATATGCACATGATCTGCCTCTCCGCCATCGTGTCCGCCGCCGTTGCCTTCATTAGCTGCAATTCCAACCGCGCCGGTTATCCAGGTATCGGCTACAGTAATGTCGCGTTCATAATGAATTGTACGCTCCACTTGTGTTTTAACTTGATCAATGGTTTCGGCAGAGATTCTTCCGATAAGTACATCTAAATATGGAGTACTTGCTAATTGTCCGTAAAGAACATCAGAACGAACATTGCCTGCTGCTGTATGTGCAGGTATTTGAGGGTTATCGCCCACAAAAAGCACATAAGCCAAATTGTTATCAGGAGCATTGTAATAATTTTGAATATAGGTTTTTATTCCGGCAGCTGTTGTAGTGGTTTCGGTGGTAGGAACCATCGTTGTTTTACGTCCAATAGTGCGTTTCCAATCCACATAAGGTTTCATTTCATCCATAAAAGCGGGATGACAAATAATTAATAGTTCACCCTCTTCGCCGGTTGGGTAAGCTTTACTAAAGGAGCTATAATTAATGAACATATTGCTGTACATTTGGTTGAAAGCGGGATCAATAGTTTTGTGTCTTTTTTGCGTAGTAAATTCATTAATGCCTTTATCGTCATTATAGTTTACGGTAACCGTCATTTCAGAATAAACTCTAAGAGTTTTTGTAACAGGATTATACTGAACAGGATAAGCAAAAAGAGCTAATCCTCTTACATCGCGCATAATAAAAGTTTCATTAATTGCAGCCAATGTTCCGGGGAAGAATGCATTTTGTTCATACACTTCTCCTTTTACATAAGGCACAGTCGAGGGATCAACATTACGCAATAAATTACCTTTTGAGGGAGCAATTTCAATATTCTCAAAATCAGTGAACTCACCATGCGTAATCACTAATTCTGCCGAACCAACATCAGGGATAATGATGGCGGTAGGTAAATAAAACAGTTCGGGAGCCCCTGCTTCTAACATAACAGTTGCATTAGCAGATGAAATTTTGTTTGCAAAACCGTAATCTGTTGCAACTTCAATCAAATTTAACTCATTCAGATCAAATTTGATCGTGGTGGAAACTCCTTTTTCAGCAACCAAAGTTACTTCGTTAGGGTTAGTGTAATTTTTCCCAACAATAATTTGTTGATTTTGCGCATTTATGTTCCAACTAATGAACATTAATGCAATGATAAATAGCATAAACTTTTTCATAAATATGTTTAATTAAATTGTTTAATGATGCATTAAGAAAATAACAGTCCGCGAAAGTAGAAAAAAATGCGAGAGTTTGTATTCTTTTGCAAAAAATGTGAAGAAATATGCTATTTACCAATCCTTTTCCTGCTTCGATTTTCCGCCTTTTTTCATCTCTTCTTCTGCTACTTTCTTCTGAGTTTGACGCTCATTCTGCTGCAAAGCATCCAATTGGCGTTTATCTTGTTGCTGTTGCTGCTGTTGCTGCCTTTGCTGCTGTTGTTGTTGATCCTGTTTATCTTTTTGTTCTTGCTTGTTATCTTGCTTTTGGTCTTTATCCTTATTCTGATCTTCTTTATTATCCTGGTTTTGTTGCTGGTTTTGGTTATTTTTATCGTCTTTGTTGTCTTTATCGTCCTTATTATCTTGGTTTTGCTCCTGTTGTTGCTGCTGCAATTTTTTGCGCGCATATTCCAAATTATACTTGGTTTCTTTATCGGTAGGGTTCAATCGCAACGCATTTTTGTAAGCCTCAATACTTTCCTTATATTTTTCCTGGTTAAATAATGAGTTGCCATAATTATGATGCGCTTTTGCCCGAAGCAATTTGTCGTTTTCTTTTTGTTCCGCTACATATTTATAAGAATTGCCGGCGTCTTCATACTTTCCTTGGCGATATAAGCTATTGGCTAAATTATAGTTAGCTTTTGGTGAATTTCGAGTGGTTGCCATACCTTTTCGGTAAAAAATTTCAGCATCCTGATACAGTTTCGTTGCTTCTTCTAACTTTTGATTGGCTAATCTGGTATTAACTTCTCCGCCTTTTTCCACGAGTTGCATGGCTTCGGTGCGCAATTTCTCCGCTTGTTGATAAGCGCTGTTTCCTTTTCGAACTGTCGCAAGTTCTTCTTTTGTTTGTGCATTCAAAAGAAAAATGTTTAAAAATGATATAAATAAAAAGATAAATCGTTTCATTGTTAAATATTTTAGCACGCAGATGACGCAGATTTTACAGATAAACGCAGATTTTTAATAATTATGAGAATAAACGTTATTTTTTTTGAGAAAATACTAAGTACATAACTGCGTAAATCTTGATAATCTGCGTCATCTGCGTGCATTTTCCGCAATTTTCTGCATTAACCAAATGGGTGTAGAAGTTGCCCCGCAAATTCCAATGGTTTTATAGTCTTTAAAATCAATATGCTGTAATTGATTTTCAGAAGAGATGAAATAGGTATTCGGGTTTTGTTTTTTGCAGACCTCGTAAAGGAAAAGTCCATTCGAGCTTTTTTCATCCGAAACAAATAGAATGGCATCGAATTGGGAGGCAAATGTTGCAATTTCATCTGCTCTGTTACTCACACGCTTACAAATTGTATTATGAATTTCTAACAAATGTGCATTATCTTTTTTCCGGTAGTTTTCGCGTATTTTTTCTGCAATTTCTCCGTATTTTTCTGCACTTTGTGTCGTTTGTGCATATAATTTTGCAGGTTTTGAATAATCAATATGCTCCAAATCTTGTATGGAAGAGACGACCTGTCCGTTTTGTTGCGTTTGTCCTAACAATCCCTCTACCTCCGCATGTCCGGCTTTTCCCACAATAAGAATTTGTATTTCAGGATGCTGTTCGACCTCCGTTTTTATCTTTTTTTGAAGTTGCGACACCACTTGGCACGTAGCATCAATCAGCGTAATGCTGTTTTTTTTAGCAATTTGATAAGTTGCAGGCGGTTCGCCATGCGCCCGGATTAACACGGTGGTATTGTGCAGATTTTTAAATTGTTCCGGAGTAATAATCTTCAGCCCCAAATCAGTTAAACGACTCACTTCCTCGTTGTTATGCACAATATCTCCCAAACAATACAAGCTGTGATGTTGCTGCAAATATTGTTCGGCGGTTCTAATGGCGTGGATTACACCAAAGCAAAACCCTGAATTTTTGTCTATCGTAATGGTCATGTATATTGTGTTTTACAACAATGCAAATCTGCCTTTTTGTAAAATGTCCTGTTCAACATCGGCGGGCACGCGCGCATAGCGGAGAAACTCCATGCTGTAATTGGCTCTTCCCGAACTGATGGAACGCAATCCCGTAACATAGCCAAACATTTCGGCTAAAGGCACTTGCGCTTTAATTACTTGAAATCCGATTTTGGCATCTACTTGTTCTACTACCGCTCTTCTACGGTTTAAATCAGCGGAAATATTGCCCATATACTCATCGGGTGTAATTATTTCCACTTTCATAATCGGCTCTAAAATAGATACGTTGGCATTTCGTATCGCCTCACGGAAACCGATTTTGGCACAAATTTCAAACGACAGCGCGTCGGAATCAACGGTGTGCGTACTTCCATCTAACAAAATTACATGCAACGATTCTAATGCAAAACCGTACTTGCCGTTGAGCATCGCTACTTTGAAGCCTTTCTCCGCACCTTTTACGTATTCTTGAGGAATTGCTGCCCCTTTTACCTGATTGTCTAACGTAAAACCTTTTTGCGAAAGATCGGTGGGCGAAATCGCAAACTTCATTGAAGCAAACGAACCTTTTCCGCCGGTTTGGCGTTTGTAAGTTTCGGTGTGGAAAATTTCCTCCAGAATAGCTTCTTTGTATGCTACACGCGGTTTTCCATGGTTACATTGTACATTAAATTCGCGCTTCAGGCGGTCTAACAAAATGTCTAAGTGTAGCTCACCCATGCCGCTAATGAGTAGCTGCCCCGATTCTTCATTTTGTTGCACCACAAAAGTAGGGTCTTCTTCCGATAATTTTGCCAACGAAGTCATCAATTTATCCTCATCATCTTTCGTTTTTGGCTCAATGGCAATCTGAATCACCGGTTCAGGAAAAATAATATTTTCTAATGAAACAGGATTTTTTTCATCGCACAACGTATCGCCGGTTCTAATCTCTTTCATTCCCACCAACGCCACAATATTTCCGGCTGTAACTGACTCTAATTGCGTCTGTTTGTTCGAGTGCATCTCCAAGATTTTGGCAACACGCTCGCGTTTTTCGGTATGCACATTATACACCGTTTCGCCGGTGCTGAGCTTTCCGGAATACACTTTAATAAAAGTAAGTTTGCCTACAAACGGATCGGTAGCGATTTTGAACGCCAACGCGGCAAACGGCGCTTTCTCATCCATCGTGCGCAGTTCTTCTGCGCCTGTTTTTGGGTTAACTCCTGTTACAGCAGGCATATCCAACGGTGAAGGCAGGTACATGATTACCGCATCAATGAGGCGCTGCACGCCTTTGTTTTTAAACGATGAACCGCACAACACCGGGTTAACTTTCCGTTCAATTGTAGCTTTGCGAAGTATGGGAATTAAATCCTCAGGCTTTAAATCCTCAGGCTCCTCAAAATATCTTATCATTAACTCTTCATCAAATTCGGCTAATGTCTCTAACAAAATTTTGCGATACTCTGCTACTTCCTCGAGTATATCTTCAGGAATTGGAATTTCATAATAATCAACGCCTTGATGCTCCTCTTCCCATTCGTAGGCTTTCATTTCAACAAGATCTACCAAACCGGTAAAATGATCTTCTGCGCCGATAGGCAATTGAATAGCCAATGGATTCGCATTCAGTTTCTCTTTAATATCTTGAAGCGCCTTGGAAAAGTTGGCGCCGGAACGATCCATTTTATTAATGTAGCAAATTCTGGGAACATGATATTTATTAGCTTGACGCCAAACGGTTTCCGATTGAGGTTCTACGCCGCCCACTGCACAAAAAATAGCTACGGCGCCATCTAAAATACGAAGCGAACGCTCCACTTCCACCGTAAAATCCACGTGTCCGGGCGTATCAATGATGTTGATTTTAAACTCTTCGGCGTGATGTTTCCAATACACGGTTGTGGCGGCGCTGGTAATGGTAATGCCGCGTTCCTGCTCCTGCACCATCCAATCCATAGTGGCGGTGCCTTCATCTACCTCTCCAATTTTGTAATTTTTTCCGGTATAAAATAAAATGCGCTCGGTAGTAGTGGTTTTCCCCGCATCTATATGCGCCATGATGCCAATATTTCGGATATTTTGTAGTTGCATAATTTTTGTTTTTCAAAAAACGGGCGAAAATATAGAATTTTCAATTTCTTTTAAATTTTCATCACTCAAAATCAGCGGCGGTGCAACCCGCATTGCAGTATCACACCATAAAAACCAATCGGAAAAAATTCCTTTTTCTAAAAATGAATGTAAAGTTTTAAAATTGGTTTCCGCATCGTGAAAATCAACGGCAATCATAAGTCCTTTTCTACGAATCTCTTTTACGTGAGGAATTTTCCAAAGAATAGCTTCTAATTTTTTACCGATTGTTTCCGCATTTTGCCACATTTTATTTTCGGTAATTAATGTAAGATGCGCTAATGCTGCCGCACAACACACCGGATGTCCGCCAAATGTGCTAATATGTCCTAAAACAGGATTATGCGTGAGCACGTGCATCATTTTTTTGTCTGCAATAAATGCTCCTAACGGCATGCCGCCCCCAAAAGCTTTTCCCAAAAGTAAGATGTCGGGAGTGATATTGTAATGCTCAAAGGCGAAGAGTTTTCCGGTGCGACCGAGTCCCGTTTGGATCTCATCTGCAATAAGCAAAGTGTTCGTTTGTTCACAACGTTGCTTTAATTTTTGCCAATATTCGATAGACGCCATGCGCACGCCGGCTTCTCCTTGAATGAGTTCTACGATAATGGCAGCGGTTTTCTCTGTAATTTCTTGTAAATCTTCTTCCACTCCAAAACGGATGGCTTTGGTATCGGGCAAAAGTGGTTGAAAAGCAGCTTTGTATGTTTCATTTCCCATCATACTCATTGCACCGTGCGAGCTTCCATGGTATGCATGTTCGAAATGGATCAATTCGGTACGACCGGTGTAACGTTTGGCTAATTTCAAAGCGCCTTCTACCGCTTCGGAGCCGGAATTAACAAAAAATACCGAGTTTAACGAAGCCGGCAAGCAGACGCAAAGTTTCTCTGCCAACGCTACCTGAGGTTGTTGCACCAATTCGCCATATACCATCACATGCATATATTTGTCTAATTGCGTTTTAACCGCATTTATAATCGCAGGATGCGAGTGCCCCATATTACAAACCGCGATGCCTGAAATGAGATCTATGTATTTTTTTCCTGTGGTATTGTAAAAATAGATGCTTTCGGCGTGTTCCACCTCAATGGCAACCGGTGCATCGGAGGTTTGCGCAATGTGTTTATAAAAAGAGTTTGTGAGGCTATTTTTCATTGGTTTGTTTTTTAATTTGCAAAAATATACAAATAACCTCACTGCTGAGAAACCCTGTTCTTTTAGAAACTTTATTTATTTTCGCCGCCTTCTGTCATTCCTACTTTTTTATTAAAAGTTTTTTTTAACAAATATATAATGACAATGAATTACGATAAATGGCTGAAAGCCAAAAATAGGATAGCCCAAGGCAACGCCTTGGGTTTGATGGGAACCGATGAAACCTGCGTCCTGAAGGGGCAATATATTTTTCCCACCCTGTTTTATGCTGCCCTTTCAGGGCGCAATTTGGGATGCGCGTATCTCTCAACCCAAGGCGTTGCCTTGGGCTATCCTATTTTTGGCTTTCAGCCAATAGTGTTAAAAATAAAATTATTACGCAAAGCTTTCATTGACAGTGTAGTAAGAAATCTCAAACAAAAAGCAAGAAAAGCTAAATCATGAAAATATCCCCAATTATAGAAGTTTGTGCAGCCACCGTTGAAGCTGCTATTGCCGCAAACCGATCGGAGGCGGATAGAATTGAATTATGCCAAGATATTGAAAATGGCGGTACTACTCCATCGCATGGCGCTATAGAGTTCTGTGTAAACAATTTGAGTTTAAAAACATGCGTTTTGGTGCGTCCGCGTGCTGGAAATTTTGTGTATTCCGATGCTGAATTTGAAGTGATTAAAAATGATGTTTTACATTGTAAAAGACTGGGAATACATGCTGTAGTAGTCGGATTTTTGCACAACGACTTTACTATTGATATAAATAAAACCGCTGAAATTGTAAGTCTTGCCAAACCCATGGAGGTTACTTTTCATCGTGCTTTTGATGATTGCGCCGATTGGAAAATTGCACTTGAACAAATTATTGAATGCGGTTGTACAAGGATACTCACTTCCGGGCAAAAACCTACTGCAGTGGAAGGCGCTGAGAATATTAAACTTATGGTAAAACAAGCCGGCGACAGGATTATTATTTTGCCGGCAAGCGGAATTACAATGGAAAACTACCAACAGCTTGTTGATTTCACAGGAGTTAAAGAAGTACACGGAACAAGGTTGAGAGGGGGAGATTAGATGATGAGGTGATTAGGCGATGAAATGATGATTTTTTTGGTAATACTATTATTCACATACATATTTATATTATGCACATTATTAATATCGGAAACGAGCTTCTTTTTGGGAAAACCATCAATACCAATTCTGCATTTATTGCTGAAAAAATGACGGAAATAGGCATTGAGGCTGAAAAATTAATTGTAATTGCAGATGATCCGCAATCCATTTTTCAAACAATTACAGATTCTTTCAAAGAAACCGATTGGATTATTACCACCGGAGGGTTAGGTCCCACCAAAGACGATATGACCAAAAATGTAATTGCCCAATATTTTGACGTTGGTTTTGAAATAGATCAATCCACTTTGGAAACAGTACTTAAAATGTTTTCGGATAGAGGTTTGGAAGCAGGTGAAATTAACAGAAAACAAGCAGAAATACCGATAGGCGCCATTGTGCTGCCTAACAAAAACGGTACAGCACCCGGACTTTGGATGGAAAAAAACGGCAAAACTTTAATCGCCTTACAAGGCGTGCCCTTCGAAATGCAGGCAATCCTTCAGGAATCGGTAATTCCTTTACTTAAACAGAAATACAAAGGCGCTCATGCCGTAATACATAAGAATTTGCTCACTGCCGGAATAGGGGAAAGCGCATTAGCACAAAAAATAGAAAATTGGGAAAGCGCTTTACCAAAGAATATTACATTGGCTTACCTACCTTCACCGGGACAAGTCTTGCTGCGCCTTACCGCACGTACTGACAATGAAGAATTGGCAAAACAAGCTATAGAAGAGCAACTTCCTGCTTTAATAAATATCATCCGACCTTATCTCGTTTCTACAGAAAATGAAACCTTAGTAGAGGTTGTTTCTAAATTGTTGAAAAAGAATAAGAAAAAACTCGCAATAGCCGAAAGTTGCACAGGCGGCTACATTTCACATCTCATCACGTCGCTTCCCGGAAGCTCACAATTTTTTGAAGGCTCTATTGTTTCTTATTCCAACGAAATAAAACGAGATATACTTAATGTAAGGGAAACTAACTTAAAAAAATATGGTGCCGTGAGCGAATTTGTAGTAAACGACATGGCGCTCAACACCATGAGTCTGTTTGAAGCCGATTATGCGATTGCAACCTCCGGTATTGCAGGACCAAGCGGCGGCACAGAAGAAAAACCGATAGGTTTGGTGTGGATCGCCATTGCCACGCCCACCCGAGTAATAACACAAAAGTTTCTTTTCGGCAAAAACGGAGGGCGGGAAGTGATAATTAAACGCGCTGCGCTGTCTGCATTGAATATGTTACGGATAGAGTTGTTAAAAGATTTAATTATATCGGCCAATCATGATTTGGAATAGATTATTTTTCTATTTTTGTCGGGCATTCAATGAATTAATATGTAAATTAGTAAAATTGTACCGAAAATATATTCCTTCAAAAATCCGACATGCAGTTAATACAGCTTTTTTAGGAGCAACCCTGATTTTTTTCAGAAATTTTAGAGAAAACTTGAAAGCAAAACGTATCTATTTATTTCAACGAATCTTACCGGATACAGAAAAAAACAGAATGTATGCATTCATGGGTAAACATGGTTTGACTCAATGTCCTTATCCGTTTGTCTTAGAATACAAAAACAGGCAAATTAGTTATTTCTTTGATGAACAATCAAATATGTTCTATATAAATCATGCCGGTAAAAAGTTGTACTTTCCAAAAACATACAAGGAAAAAGAAATCGTTTCAATGTATAAAACTTTAATAATGGAGCAAGACATTCGTTCTCCCCATCAATATGTAAAAAATATAAATCGCCTAAAAGGGAAAATACTTCTTGACATTGGAGCTGCAGAAGCCTTGTTTTCTTTAGATGCAATAGAGTTGGTGAATTATGTTTATATATTCGAATGTGATGAAAATTGGATAGAGGCGCTAACTGCTACTTTTGAACCATGGAAAAATAAAATTATGATTGTCCGCAAATATGTTACTGATATAAACGACGAAAACAACATCACGATTGATCGCTTTTTAGAAGGAAAAGAAAAAACAAATCTTTTTTTGAAAATGGACATAGAAGGTTATGAGCAAGTTGCTTTAAAAGGGGCGTCAGATATTTTGAAAGAAGCGCACGATATAGACTTTTCTATTTGTACATACCATAAGGAAAATGATGTTGTTGAAATAGCAAATATACTTCAAACTTATGGGTTGGAATATGAGCAGACTGATGGTTATTTACATCGTGGAAAAGATTTTAGAAAAGCAATAATCAGAAGAAAGTGAAAATAGCCGTATCACTCACCTGTTACAATAGGAAATCAAAAACAAGAGATTGTTTGCAATCCTTTTATTCAGCTACTTCAGACTTACAAAACGTTTTGTTTGATATTTATCTTATCGACGATAATTCAAGCGATGGCACAGCCGAAATGATCGAAGAAGAATTTCCGGAAGTGCATCTAATTAAAGGTTCCGGAAATCTTTATTGGGCAGGTGGGATGAGGCTTGCGTGGACAAAAGCAATCGAATCGAAAATTGATTATGATGGTTTTTTATTGATTAATGACGATGTCGTTTTTGATACTTACTTTTGGGAAAAATTGAAAAGACGATGCAATATGTAGAAAAATCTTTTAACCGAAAAGGAATATATGTTCTATCGACAAAAGATCCTATATCCGGACACTTCACTTATGGTGGTTATAAGTTGCGAGAGAAGATATTTAAACATTCTTATTATCATATAGAACCAACCGACAGTCCTCAAGAATGTCAACTAACAAATGCTAATATTTTATATGTGGCTCGTGAAGTTGTGGATTGTATAGGTATTTTGGACACTCGTTTTACACATTCAGCCGCTGATTTCGATTATTCATTAACAGCTTGGGAAAGAAAGATTCCTGTTTTTGTTTGTCCTGGCTATGGGGGATATTGTATTAGAGATCATACAAATGCTTTAGATCCATCACTACCGTTATTTAAAAGAATCCACAATTTATATGCAATCAAAGGACTTGCATTAAATGAGCTTCTCTACTATTTGCGAAAACATTTTAAAGGAAAAGCAACTTATGCTTTTATTGTTTTGTGGTTGAAAGCGCTATTTCCAAAATTATTTTATTATCTTAAGCGTTAATGTGTAGGTAATCCTAAAGACGTTGTTTGACTCAAAATTTTCGTCTTATGCCTCCTATTTGAATAGGAGGATATCTTCTTCCTTTGTTTTATTTGCGTTTTTTGCGTGTCAAAATAGTTGATTTTCATTATCGTTTTCGCCAATATTTTCTTCAACTCTCACATGGGTTTAAAAAATATCTCACTGTAAATAAATATCTTATGACAAAATTTATCTAATTTTTCTTTGGTCTATTTTTTGTATTAAAAAAGTTATATTTTTGCCGTCCCATTTGATCGAGGGTTCGCGTTTGCGATATTCGATCGCTGTGTGCTGCAAAGCACGA
>WQTS01000109.1 GCA_009786185.1 Bacteroidota bacterium | reverse complement strand
TCCTATGAAACAAGATAACCTTATTAGCCTGTCAAATACCGATGATTTGTCAATAAAAGCAAGATAAATCCGAACAAGCCCCAAGTTCTTGCCGGAGCGAGTGCGGGGGCAAGACAAGTAAATGGCGGCAAATTTTGGCGCAGGGCATATTGTATATTTTCTTGTACAATATGCGTGTGCGGTGGGAAAATTTGCCGCCATTTGCTTGGGCGCGGTTTGTTTTATGATGCGAACTTGTGAGCATGATAAAACAAACGCAGATTAGCGACCGCCACTACTCTTTCAACACCTTTTTAATCACTTGTCCAATGTTGGTGTTCACTCTCAAAAAGTAAACCCCTGCCGGCAAGTGCGAAATGTTGAGCACAGTTTCGGGGGACGATAAGGACATAGGGGACATTTGTAGTTTTCTGCCGTAAATATCAAAAAACTCCACATTTTCAATTCTCAACTCACCACTGTTAATTCGCAATTCTCCGGTGGCTGGGTTGGGATAAATCACAATTTTTTCTATAACTTCTATTTCGTCAACTTCAAGAATTGCTGTTATATTATTTGATGGGTAAGATATACAATGGTTTGTATAATGTGTAACCACATAATATTCGTAATTTCCATCGGACAAATTGTCGTCAATAAAAATTGTTTCGGTTATTAACTCATTGTTTAATAACTGTTTGTTTCGGAAAACACTGTATCCTTTAATTTGAAAATTACTTTCGGGTTCACTCCAATTAAGTAAAATACAATCAGCAGAACATTTTTCCGAAGTAAGATTATTTACTGCTGCACAATCATTTAAAACCGGCTCTAATTCTAATTCAAGAAGTCCGCACTCTACTGTGTAGAAGATTAGTTTATTTTCATATAATACCATATCCAAAAAAAAATTTCCACAACCTATATCTTCTTCATGAATAAGCACCCAATTCACTCCCATATCAGTTGAACGGAAAACCCGTTTTAAATGCAAGTCAATCCCCCTCCCTCCGGTAGTATATGCTACTGCGGGATTTTTTTTATCAAACAGAATCTTTGAAAAAGCGAATGTAGGGTACTCAATATTTTTAAAACTCCATGTTTTTCCTCTGTCTGTCGAACTCCCCACTCCGGCTCTCAGGCTACATAGAATAATATCAGGATTTGTAGGATGAAACGCAAGGCTATATATGCATTCATCTGCAAAGAAATATTCAAATTGCCATTCCCACGTATTTCCATTGTTTGTAGAATAGCCTATTATTGAAGTAATGAATCCACTTTCTCCTACGGCAAAAAGGAGTTGCGAATCAAAAGGGTGGTTGGAAATTTGCCACCATTCAGTATATCCTTCAGGAACTAATCTTTTCCAAGTTAACCCAAAATCATCAGACTTAGAGATACCAAACACAGTTCCTACATAAATAGTATTTTTGTTTTCCGAATTTTGAGATATCCTTGTTAAGCGAGTCTTACCCTCTAATAATTCAAAAAAATGAGGATGGGAATAGTTTACAAATGTCTTGCCACCATCGTTGGACAGAAGAAGGACACTGTCCTTGCCGTCTTTTGTTCCGTATGCCACTGCCAAAACGGTATTACCATTTTTTATAAAGTCAGCAATTGGTATATTTTCAAAAGCGTATAATTTCCACTCACTGTCATCGTTTAAAGTTTTTCTGTAAATACCGGTACCGGAACAAACAAAAAGCGTATCATCCTCTAATACCAACCGTGGATAATATACGCCAGGCATAAAGGTACTGGGTGGATGAACAAAGGGTTGGTCAAATCCCATAGGTTTAAATTGTGCAAAACAGAATTGCAACAAACAAATGTATAGCAATGCAAATAATGTAAATATGTTTTTTTTCATACTCAAAGCAAATAAATATTCATAGATGAAACCACAAAAATTAGTGTGCAACTGCAAAGGTTGCACACTAATTTATCGTAGCAGAATTACTGTTTTACTACTTTTTTAACAATCTCGCCTTGTTTTGTAGATATTCTTATAAAATAGATACCGTTGTTTAAGTTTGAAATATCAATTTTTTGGTTAATAGGCAGATGGGATAATACCACTTTGCCTACAATATCAAAAACTTCAATTTTATCAATTTTCAATTCTCCGGCAACAACTTTCAATTCTCCTGTTGTCGGGTTGGGAACAATGGAGACATTGTCTAATAAAAGTTTATCGTAAACTTGTAAATAGGATTTATCAATACCGGCTTCTTCTTCTGTTTGATTTTGAGTAACGGAATAATCAGAATTTTCTACCACTTCTTCTTCTAAGCAAATATTATATAAAGCACATAAAATGTTTTTTGCAAAGACTGTACCACGCCCAGTGTTGATTTCGACATAGTTTTGTAAATGTTCAATCTCTTTTTCAGACAACGAAAAAATATTTTTTTCATTCTCATTCAATTTTTGCCGCCAATCAATATAAGTTTGCAAGCCTTTTAATTCAGCGCTCTGTTCCTCTGTAATCTCAAAAAGATTATATATTTTACCTATTGTTGCTCGTGCTTCTCCATAGTTATTTTCTGCTAAATAGGTTTCTGCAATACTGAGATTATCGCTGTAGTTGCCACGATATCCGAAAAGGTATCTAAGGTTTTCAAATTTTAGCTTGTAATCTTCGATTTCTCCTTTCCCATCTTTACCGTCCTCAACTTTCTCTTCGTTCATTACTGTAGCAATGAATAAATTCCAAAAATTGTCTTTTAGGCTACTAAAATATGATGCATTATCTAAAATAATCTTATATTCTTCATCTTCTCCACCTTGAAATGCAATAAGTTGGCCAAACCAGTACTCATATTGACTGTTCCATTCGTCATATCGGGCAAAAGCGTTTTCAAAATCTTCACCGTCTCCTTTTTCTTGTGGATTTTTTGATTTGAGTTTTGAAGGGCAAGTATTTGCATTAGCTATATGAAATATTACATTTGTTGTTTGAATTGGATATTCATTAGTTATAAGCGGATTATAATAGTAATCCATAGTATATAGCGATTGGTGATTTGAAATATTTAACACCGGAGTGCCATTAAACAAATTTCCTGCTGATTCTACAGGACTCCCTTGAGCTTTTCTTATATAATTATATTGAAAGGAGACATCATTTGGGAAAGCCCCCACTAAAATGTCAGAATACATACTGGCTTCGAATGTATTACAGATTGTTTGCAAGCCTGATGCTGGTTTGTTCTGTGTTGCATTAATACCTGTAAATTGTTGTGCTCCATACAATCTATGAAAGAAATTTTTATAGACCACATTCTCAGCTATTCCACTATTATAAATTCTTAATCCAACGGCACTGTGAACCCCAATTGCACCTAAACCATAAAAATTGTTTTCCTGTATGGTATATCCTGTTGCATTAGATACACCAGCACCCGTACCGAAAGATAAATTAAAATTATTTCTAATCATTTGATGATTATTAATTCCATTGATTCTTATGCCATAAGAGCTGTTATTAAACGAGCAGTAATTTACATATAAAGAGGGCATTGTGCCGGAATTACTTGCCGAAATACCGGCAGAAAACCTTGTGAACGAAGAATTGGTGCAGAATAAATCGGAATCAAAAGCTTTAATTCCAATATTATTCACATTACTCTGATTCACTGGAATTTGATTATTTGCATTTAAAAAATGACATCCTGATACAGTAACTAAATCACTATAAGAAAGTTTTAAAAGGGTTTCAAAATTCAATGGATTTCCGAGATAATTATTATTGATTGTAAAGAACGAATTCGTAAAATCTGCTGTTGAAAAAAAATCGATATGCGCATTAATCGTATTATTGGTAAAGAAAGCGCTGTTTGCTTTTACAATACCACCGTTAGTAGCATGAATGCCAATAACAGCATTTTCTATCCTCCCCCCATTTCGTATTTCAACAATACCATCGGGAAGCGGGCCGGGAGGCCAAATGGATACAGTGTTACCAATTACTTTTATTCCTTGCCACATACCACCAACGCAAGCTTTGGTAAGCTCTCCGCCGTCAATAATGAGTTTAGCACCCGGTTGAACTGTAAATGTAGAATACATATCACATTTTACTTGTGATGTTATGGTTAATGTTACACCATTAGGAATAATAACATCTACTGCTTGTCTTGGGGTATTCCATATAGCACTCTGAGTAATGATTCCATTCTCAATAGGTAAATTGCTAAAACATTGTGCTGCACGAATAGCTGCGTATGCGTCAACAAGACCGTAACCCATTTGATTATTCCATGTTAAGTTATTGTTGTAGCCAGGTCTAAAGCCGTAAGTATAAGTGTTTTTTCTTACTTTTTGCGCCGTGCTCTCTAAAATATATCTAACTTCATGTCCGGTAAGGTTAGGATTAACTGATAGAATAAGAGCAGCAACGGCAGATACCATAGGAGCTGAAAAAGAGGTACCACTCGCATATCTATAACCATGGTTTGCACTCGTACTTAATATATTAACACCGGGAGCCACTATGTCTAATTCTGTACCATAACATGAAAAAGAAGCTTTTAGAGTATCTGTACCTATAGCACCTACAGCAATTACATCTTGAAGTGACGCAGGATAACGAACAACTTGACTTATAACACTATTCCCGGAACTACAAATTACTATCACATTGTTTTGTATAGCATAAGCAATAGCATCAGTGATTGCATTTGTTTGTCCTACTGATAAACTTAACTGAATTACTCTTGCTCCTTTCTCTACAGCGTAGAGAATTGCATCATCAAGAATAGAAGTACTTGGCACACTAACTCCCACACATATAGGAATCATTGTAACACCAGGAGCGTTATTTCCGCCTGAGATGCCAACAATTCCAATCGAATTATTAGTTTTGGCTCCAACAACTCCAGCTACCACTGTTCCGTGATCATTAGATGTTATAACATTATTATTGTTCCAAACAAAATTCCAAGCGAGCGTTTCGTCAATATTTGTGTATCCATCGACACCATTTCCTAAATCAGGATGCGTCCAGTCAGTACCTGAATCTAATATCGCTACTTTTACTGAAGGAGAGCCCATCGTAATATCAAATGCTTCAAAAAGTTTAATGTAGGGTAAACTCCATTGACTATTTAATAGAGAATCATTTGGGATAACACCATATTCACCAAAATGATTGTATTCAACAACATCAAAATTGTTAGAATTTTTTAATAAATTTACAAAATTTACCAAATCTGTATTATTTGGCACAGCTATATCAATATAGCCGAGCTTATTTGTGCGTAAAATATCAAAAGTTATAATACTTGGGTCTAAGCCATTTTTTAGTTTTACTGTTACAACTGACGTATTTGCAAGGAAATCGATTCCATTATATTCTACATAATATGCACCTTGAATATTCTTTAGTGTACCAAAAGTCTGCATGCTTTGAGTTAATGCAAAATAGGGTATTATAAAGCACCCAATAAAAAGTAAAAAAATCTTTTTCATAATAATTTATTTTTGTTATTCATTCGTTTAACTTAAATATCAATATTTTAATTCAACAGTGTGAGTGTTAAATATTTCTCTGTAGTGGTTTTTAGGTCTTGCGGCGTGTTTGGAATACAAACAGCAATCGATTCCGTTCTCGAAAAACGAGACTTTCTAATCTCCAAAAATTATGATATGCTTGAGAACATAAGAACACAGCAACCAAAGAGCATGTAAAAGAAAAACAAAATTTTGTAATGAAATTTAGTTGCACTTCATACAATAATTGCATGAATCTAAGAACCCTATGCAAACATGAAATGATTTTATTGTACGTATAGATTTTCATGTCATGAAACCTTTGGCGAAAATAATAAAGTTTTGTTACGCCCATACACACAAAAATAAAATAATATATGCTTTTTCTTTTCTGAGCGTAAAGAACTTTTACAATATTCTGTATTTCAGTGAGAAAAAATCAAAAAAAATTATTTTCACAATTTATTTGCACAAAACGAGGTTATAACAACATGATCGCCCCAAAACTCAGCGGCTAAATCAAATAGTTTTTGTGTATTTTTTCAATGGGAACATCTATCCAATCTTCCATGGTGCGTTTTACGCGTCTATTGCGAATAACGCGCTTATTATCAGCACGTTATATTCAAATACGTAAAACACTATTGACTGGGTGTAAAATATCCACGCTTGTATTCACAAAAAACAGTCACATAGGGGTACTTTTCAAGATATCGGTCAACGAATGCCATTGCACACAACACATAAATACACGCAAAAATATCATTTTTAACCAAAATTCCATAATTTTCAAATTATTTAGTTTCTAACTAGATAGTATTGAAAAATTCAATAAAACAGGATTAAGGAAAGTGTCCATTCTAACACGTCGCGTGAGTCTGAGAAGTCGGCATCCCAAAAAATAATTTTAATGCGTTTTATCCGGCACAAATCACAGTTCAGACGAAATTTTTACTATATTTGCAGACTTTTTGAAAAAACAGATTAATTTTGACTATGAGCGATTTAGAAAACAAAAATCTCCAACAATCCGCAGAATACACCGCCGATAATATCCAAGTTCTTGAAGGTCTCGAAGCCGTGCGTAAACGCCCCGCCATGTATATTGGGGATGTGGGCGAAAGAGGGCTGCACCATTTGGTGTATGAAGTAGTGGATAACTCTATTGATGAAGCACTTGCCGGACATTGTGATCATATCTTGGTTACCATTCATAAAGATAATTCCATTTCCGTGTTGGACAACGGACGTGGTATTCCTACCGATTATCATGAAAAAGAAAAACGCTCCGCATTGGAAGTGGTACTTACCGTATTGCACGCCGGCGGAAAGTTTGACAAAGATTCTTACAAAGTTTCGGGCGGTTTGCACGGTGTAGGCGTTTCATGCGTAAACGCGCTTTCTACGCATTTGCGCGCGGAAGTGTTTCGCAACGGCACGCATTATGTGCAAGAGTTTCATTGTGGAAAACCCGCGTATTCCGTGAAAGAAATGGGAAGAACAGATCAACGTGGAACGTTGGTTTGGTTTAAACCGGACGACTCCATTTTTATTGCTACCGAATACAAGTACAGCACGTTAGCCACACGTTTGAAAGAGTTGGCGTTCTTAAATAAAGGAATTACCCTCGAAATTATTGATGAACGCGAGGTGAAAGAAAACGGCGAATTTTTAAAAGATCGCTATTATTCGGAAGAAGGATTAAAAGATTTCATCAATTATTTGGATGGCGGACGCGAAAAAATTATGGAACATCCCATTTATATGGAAGGTGAGAAAGATAATGTGCCGGTGGAAGTGGTGATGCAATATAACACATCGTTTTCAGAGAATATTCACTCTTATGTGAACAATATCAATACGATAGAAGGTGGAACGCACTTGGCGGGTTTTCGTCGTGCATTAACCAGAACGTTGAAAAAATATGCCGATGAAAGTAAGATGTTGGAAAAGTTGGAAAAACAAAAAATTGAAATTTCCGGTGACGACTTTCGTGAAGGTTTAACAGCGATTATTTCTGTAAAAGTAGCTGAACCACAGTTTGAAGGACAAACCAAAACCAAATTGGGAAATAACGAAGTTTCCGGCATCGTGGATCAAATGGTAGGCGAAATGTTGCGCAACTATTTGGAAGAAAACCCAAAAGATGCGAAAGAAATTGTAAATAAGGTGATTTTGGCAGCTACGGCACGCCATGCCGCTCGCAAAGCGCGCGAATTGGTGCAACGCAAAAACGTGTTCACCGGCGGCGGTCTCCCCGGAAAACTTTGGGATTGCTCTTCTAAAAAATCGGAAGAATGCGAATTGTATTTGGTTGAGGGTGATTCGGCAGGCGGTACCGCCAAACAAGGGCGCGACAGCAAGTTCCAAGCGATTCTTCCTTTGCGCGGTAAAATTTTGAACGTGGAAAAAGCGATGCCTCACAAAATTTTCGATAGCGAAGAAATTAAAAATATTTTCACGGCATTGGGCGTAAGCATTGGCACAGAAGAAGATAGCAAAGCTCTGAATTTAGAAAAACTACGCTACGGAAAAATCATTATCATGACCGATGCCGACGTGGACGGAAGCCACATCGCTACTTTGATTCTCACGTTTTTCTTCCGCCACATGAAAGAACTTATTGAGTTTGGGCACGTGTACATTGCTACGCCGCCGCTCTATTTGATAAAGAAAGGAAAACAGGAACGCTATGTGTGGTCGGATAAAGAACGCGAAGCCGTAATTGCAGAACTTACGAACAGCGGAACCAGCACCGGCGGTTTGCACGTGCAACGCTATAAAGGTTTGGGAGAAATGAACGAAACTCAGCTTTGGGATACTACTATGAATCCTGAAACCAGAACGTTACGCCAAATAACTATTGAAAACTTAACGGAAGCCGATCGCGTATTTGCTATGTTGATGGGCGATGAGGTGCCACCGCGCCGCGAGTTTATTGAACAAAATGCGCATTACGCCAAAATAGATATTTAATATGGAACCCATCATTACACTAAAAAGCATTCATGTTCATCAAAAAAAATTGATGATTTTGCATGATGTTACGCTCACTATCCATAGAGGAGAGTTCGTGTATTTGATTGGAAAAACGGGCACAGGAAAATCTTCTATCCTTAAACTTTTAATTGCGGATGAAAAAGCACACGGTGAACATGCTGAAATTGTGGGCTATAACTTGAAAAAGATAAAAATCAAACAGATTCCGTTTTTACGTAGAAAATTGGGCGTTATTTTTCAAGATTACCAGCTTTTAATCGAAAAAACTGTTTTTGAAAATTTAGACAATGCACTTAAGGCGCTGGGCTGGAAGTCGAAAGACGGACGTCATGAAAAAGTAATGAAAGTATTAGACATGGTGGGATTGAGTACCAAGCACTTTAAGTATCCGCACCAACTTTCGGGAGGAGAGCAGCAGCGAGTTTGTATTGCACGCGCCTTGCTTAACGATCCGGAAATTTTAATTGCCGATGAACCGACCGGCAACTTAGACCCCATCACTTCCGAAGAAATTTTTCAAATATTTCATCATATTAACCAAAAAGGAACCACGGTTTTAATTGCTACCCACGACTTTTTAATGATTGACAAGTTCCCTTCGCGCTCGTTGCTTATTGAAGATGGTAAAATTTTAGACTCAGGCTTATGATTTCAGTACTTATTCCCATATATAATTTTAATGTAGCCAAATTGGTAAAAGACTTGCATGCGCAACTTACATATGCCAATGTAGTATTTGAAATCATCTTGGGCGACGATGCTTCTACTCAACAATATAACAACGAAAAATTGACAGACTTGCAAGGAGTAAGTTATTTTTCTTTACCGGAAAATATTGGAAGAGCAAAAATGAGGAATCTGTTGGTTGAAAAAGCAATTCATCCTTTTTTATTATTTATGGATTGCGATGCTGCGGTTTCATCCGGCTTGTACATAAATAATTACATAGTAGAAATATCCAGAAATCCGGCTCCGGTTTGTATCATTGGCGGTGTGGCGTACCGTTTGCAAAAACCGAATCCAAAATATTATCTACGTTGGTATTACGGTAAAAAACGCGAAGCCACGGATGCAGATATTCGAAACAGGAAACCATACAAATCGTTCACTTCTTTTAATGCGGTATTCTCAAAATCAATATTTGATCTCGTAAAATTTGATGAATCTTTTTCTACATATGGTAATGAAGATACGTTTTTTGGAGACCAATTAAGAAATGCTCAAATTTCTGTTATCCACATAAATAACCCACTTTACCATGATGGTTTGGATACAAATGAAGAATATTTGCATAAAGTAGAAACCTCCATTGATAATCTCATTTCGTTGTTAAATTCAAAAAAAATAGATTCTAATTTTGTGGATGAAAACAGATTGTTGGCTACTTATTTTAAATGCAAGAAATTAAAAGCAATGCCAACGCTCCGTGTATATTACAAAAAATATCTTCCAAAAATTAAGCAAAAAATCTTAAAAAAGCCTTCTATCTTTTGGTTAGATGTTTATAAATTAGGCTATTTAATGCAAAATCTGTAAATGAAACGCATTATTCTTTCGGTTACCAACGATCTATTTAGCGACCAGCGTGTAGATAAAGTTTGTAATACGCTTACAAAGATGGGCTTTCATGTTACGCTTGTGGGAAGACGTTATAGAAACTCTCCAAAACTATCTCCTCGAAATTATCAAACCAAACGGCTTCATTTGCTTTTTAAAACCGGACCACTTTTTTACGCCGAATTTAACCTGCGATTATTTTTCTATTTATTATTTAAAAAAGTTGACATATTAGTTGCCAATGATTTGGATACTCTTTTACCCAACGTATTAATAAAAAAACTAAGAAATAAAAAATTGGTGTACGATGCCCACGAATATTTCTGCGGCATTTTAGAAATCCAACATCGCCCGCGGGTAAAAAAAATATGGCAACGTATTGAAAAATATTGCTTTCCGAAAACGAATGCGGTGATTACGGTAAGTCAATCTATTGCAGATAAATATAGAGAAGAATACGGAAAGGAAGTGGCGGTGGTGAGGAATATTCCGGTGTTGGGTGCGGTATGCGACACTGTAGGGGCGCAAAATTTTGCGCCTAACGAAAAACCTGTGATTATTTTGCAAGGCAACGCCATCCACAAAAATAGAGGCGGCGAAGAAATTATTGAGGCGATGCCGTTTATTCGTAATGCTGTTTTATTAATTGTAGGACAAGGAGATATGATTCCTTACATGAAAGGGCGAGTAAAAGAACTAAATTTACAAGAAAGAGTAACTTTTACAGGAAGAGTTACGCCGGATAAACTCAGAACTTACACAGCTTCTGCCGATTTAGGCATTGCCTTTGATAAAAACGTAAGTCCGAATCATTTCTACAGTTTGCCCAACAAGCTTTTTGAATACATTCACGCCGGAGTGCCCGTAATTTCGAGCGATTTGCCGGAACGGAAACGGATTATTGAACAGTATGAAACGGGTGTGGTTCTTTCTGATTTAGAGCCGCAGACGGTAGCGAATGCCATTAATTCTATTTTGGAAAATTCGGAATTGCTTATTCGACTGAAAGAGAATTGCAGAACGGCGACTCAGGAGCTTAATTGGGAGAATGAGGAGAGGATGATTTGGAAAATTTATTGCATTACAAGACTTTCAGGGGTTGTGCAATAAGCACGAGAAGGGGTAGATGAAACATACGTAACCTATGGAATGATCATCGCTTATCAATCTGCGACAAACTAAACCCCACCATTACCACCGACATACCGGTGAGAATAAGCAAATATTTCCCGATTTCCATAAAAGTAGCGCCTTTTAGCATCACATCCTTTATGGCGATGATGAACCATTTGGCAGGAAAAATGTCGGCTAACCACTGGAAGAAGAGTGGCATGTTGTCTAAGGGAAACAAAAATCCCGAAAGCAAAACGGTGGGCAAGAATAAACCCATCATAGTTACCATCATAGCATCTAACTGCGTTTTGGATACCGCGGAGATAAGCAGTCCGAAAGAAGCAGCAGTAAACATAAAGATAATGCACAAAAACAGCAACAATCCGATGCTTCCTTTTATCGGCATTTGAAAAACAAATACGCTGATAATCAAAATAAAAACTGTGCTGATTAAAGAAAGAAACATGTACGGAATTACTTTTCCAATGGCGATATTAATTTTTTTAACGGTGGTAATCAACATCATGTTCATGGTGTTGGTTTCTTTTTCGCGGGCTAAGGTAATGGACGACATTAACGCCGTGATAATAATCATAATAAGTGTAATAATCCCCGGAACAAACATATACACACTGTTCAATTCCGGATTGTATTGCATGGTAGTTACAATAGAGATTGGGTTTTCGGCGGCATGGTTTTCGTAATTATACTCGGTAATAAAATCGTTGAAAACAGCTCTGAGATAGTTATTTAAAATGGATGCAATATTAATATCCGATACATCATTAATGATTTGAACACTGGCAACACGCTCTATCGCCAACGATTCTTCAAACCGCGGCGGAATAATCATCGCAATTTTTATTTGTTTGTGCTTAAAATCGTGGTCAATTTCAGCTTCATGGTCTAAGAAATTTACGACTTGAAAATAACCCGATGCCGTAATTTTTTCAATCAATTGTTTCGATTGCGAGTCTTTCGATTGATCGAGAATGGAGATTTTCGCATTTCTAATTTCCGTACTAATCGTAAATCCAAAGAGCAAGATGAGCGCAATGGGCATTGCCAAAACGAGAAATAGCGATACGCGGTCGCGTCCGATGTGGATAAATTCTTTTTGTAAAATTGCTAAAAATGCTCTCATAATCACCTGTTTACAAATTTTACAAAAATATCTCCAATAGTTTGTACGCCCATTTTTTCTTTCAGCTCGGTGGGTGTGCCTATCAGTTTCAGCTCACCTTCCGCCATGATAGAAATACGTTCGCAATATTCGGCTTCGTCCATGTAGTGCGTGGTTACGAAAATGGTAACACCCGTGGCGGCGGTTTTATAAATCAATCCCCAAAACTCTCTACGCACAATAGGATCTACGCCGCTGGTGGGTTCATCTAAAAAAACGATCTCCGGGCGGTGCAACAATGCAGTGGCAAAAGCCAAACGCTGCTTCCATCCTAGAGGAATAGAACGCACTAATTCATTCGCAAAATCATTCATATTCAACTCATTCAAACTATCTTGAATGCGTTGTTTCAATGTTTTTTTTTCAATTTTATAAATGGTGCCGAAAAGTTGCATATTTTCATACACGGTTAAATCATCGTACAATGAAAACCGCTGACTCATGTATCCAATATTTTTCTTTATCAATTTTGATTGGGTAGCCAAGTCGTATCCGGCAATTTTAGCATTTCCGGAGGTAGGCAGCAGCAGTCCGCACATCATTTTCATGGCGGTGGTTTTTCCGGCGCCGTTCGCTCCGAGAAAACCGAATATTTCACCTTTTTTAATAGAAAAAGAGATATTGTTTACCGCAGTAAAGGTTCCGAATTTTTTAGTAAGGTTTTCTACAATAATGCTGTACATACAATTTTATATAAACTACCCCGTCTCGCTTCGCGAGCCACCCCTTCAAAATTTGAAGGGGATTATTCATCATCTAATCTTCTTATCACCTCATTGTCTAATCTCCAAATAGCTCCTTCAAATCAATTTCCAGTCCTTCAAAAATATGCACCGGGGCTTTTTCATTACATTCATAAATGGTTCCCAAATCATACTCTCCATTAGGTTGTAATAAGAAAATGTGGACTAATTTTGTATTGGGATCCACAATCCAGTATTCTCTTACACCTGCTTTTTCATAAAGATTGAATTTTTTATTCCAATCCAATTTTGCAGTTGAAGGCGATAAAACTTCCACAATTAAATCGGGCGCCCCGATACAACCTCTATCGTCAATTTTTGTTAAATCACAAACCACGCAAATATCCGGCTGCACAACATTGTAGATTTTATCATCTTCTTTGACATCACCTTTGGGTAAACGCACATCGAACGGAGCATAATAGATTTTACATTTTCCTTTGCGTTTTTTAAAGAATGTTCCTGCCCAAAGTACCCAATTGAAACTAATTTGCGCATGAATTGTACTCGGCGCTGACATAAGATGAATAAATCCATCTATCAATTCTCGTCGCGTTTCGTCAATCCACGTTAAATAGTCTGCATAAGTGTAGCGTTTCGTCAAATCCAAATCCAAGGAAGGATACGTTATTAACGGTTCTTCCACAATGGCGGGTTTTTCTTCCGGTACTTCGTACTGTTGTTTTTTTTCCTTTGTGTTCATAATATTTTTATTTAAGAGGTTTCTGTGATTTGAAAAGGGAATTTTTATCTGTATTAATTTCAGACGCAAATTAACAAAAAAACTTTAAACCTTGCCACGTAATAAACAGTCAAAGGTGGCGTTTTGTTACTTTTTAAAGTTATGATATTTAGACCTCACCTGTTTTACATTTTCCTTCTTTCCTTTCTCCTTTCTCCCTTCTTCCTTCTCCCTTCTTTCGCCCAACAATCAGGTGGCGCACGTCCCGGTGGCGGGCAAGGCGGACAAATGCCCGACTTAGGCTCCTTGGGTGCTGTGGTGGGATCAGTTGTGGATGAAAGCAAACAGCCCGTGCAATATGCGACAGTTTTTGTAATGAACCCGCAAGATTCTACGACCGTAACCGGCGGAATTACAGATGAAAACGGTAGAATTGTTATTATAGATATTCCTTGGGGAACTTATATTGCTCAAGTGAATGCCATGGGATATAGCAAGCATTTTACTCCGGAATTTACACTTATACCGGCAAACCCACGCTATATGATGCGTCAATTTGCCGTTACCCAACGACCACAACAGCTAAAAGGTCTGGAGGTTACCACACAAAAAGAGATGCTTCAACAAAATTTGGATAAAAAGGTTTATAATGTAGAAAATAGTATTGTAACTGATGGCGGTACCGCCGTACAAGCTTTAGCCGAAATTCCGTCGGTGGATGTGGATATTGAAGGCAATGTGTCGCTACGCGGCACCGGAAACGTTACGATTTTGGTGGATGGAAGGCCTACTAACCTGACGTTAGATCAAATTCCGGCATCGGAAATTGAAAGTATAGAGGTGATTACTAATCCATCGGCGCGCTTGGAGCCCGATGGCATGGGTGGTGTTATCAACGTTATTCTTAAAAAAAGAAAACAACCCGGTTTTAATGCGTACTTCACCGGAGGGATGTCAACTTTAGTTTTCAAAAATAAACTCTACATGGACGGCGGAAACTTGTCTATGAATTTGAATTATACGTATAATAAAGTTACGATGTTTTTGAATTATAATTTCCGAACCGGGCAGTGGCGCAACGCAAACGAGTTGGAACGCACCACATGGTTTCAAAGACCCGGAGAGATGCACACCGACTCAACTTATTTGAGCCAAAGCACCGAAAGTAATGGACGATGGTTCGGAAATAATGTGCGTGCCGGATTGGATTATTTTATTAATAAACAGAATACACTGTCGTTTACGTTTGGTTACAACAGAAATGAAAGCAGAGATACCAGTTTTTTAACAGCCACTAACTTACGTTGGATGTTTGATGAAAAACAACCGTTTAACAGTTATGAACAAAACGGTAGGTGGGGGCGCCACGGTAATAATTTCTCCGGAAATGTCAGTTATAAAAAAACATTTGATAAACAAGGAATGGAGCTGACTTCCGATGTGTATTATACAGAAATGATTGGACAAATGGGCAGTCAATATTTGCAACAATTTACGTTGCCGGAAGCATTACCTGACTATTTTCAAAAGACCAAGACGGAGTCGCGAAACAGAACTGCTACGGGGCAGGTTGATTTTATAACCCCCGTGGGCAACGGCGGACGTATTGAAACCGGATATAAACTTTCGTATCGTTCTATATATCAGGATTATCGTTTGCATTATGGAAATTCTTACAGCGACTATCAGGAAAATAAACAGCAACGAAACAATTTTCAATATCAAGAGTTGATAAATTCCGCTTATTTCATTTATTCCAATTCGTTTTGGAAAGTATTGAAAGTGCAGTTGGGATTGCGTGGAGAATTTGCGAACACTTATTCTCAGCTATTTCCTGCGGATAGCGAACCTAAAACCTATTCCAGAAATTATTTGAAACTGAAAAACATCCTTTACCCTACGCTTCACGTTCGATATGATGTAAATGATTATCATTCTTTGCAATTAAGTTTTTCACGGCGCGTAACACGCCCAAGCTTTTGGAATTTGAATCCGTTTGTGGATATTTCCGACAAACAAAACCTGCGCATGGGCAATCCTGATTTGGGTCCTGAGTTTGCCAATAATTTGGAGTTGGGTTATTTTACAAATATCAAAAAATCATCTTTCAGCGCTACTGTTTTTTATCGCCATCGTACCGATTTAATTACGCGCTACACGCAAATGCGCCAAGCGTACATTAGAGACGGTTTCATTTATTATACATTAATAGATGATGAAATTTTAAGGTTGCCTATTGAAGATAATTTTTTGGGTACAGACACTTTTACTTATACGTTGACCTCTACGCAAAACTTGAACAGCAGCCAAAGTATTGGTTTTGAGTTAGTGTATGGGCAACGGCTTTTCAATTTTTGGCGTCTTAATTTCAGCGGAGATTGTTACTATGTAAAAATTAACAGCGATGATTTAATTGACCCGAATTTATCTGATGACTGGGCGTTTGGATTTCGCTTAAACCAAACTTTTAATTTGCCTAAAAGCTGGGATATCCAACTGAATTTCCGTTTTCGCTCGCGCTCTATCACCACGGGAAGTATGGGTGGCTGGTTCGGCGGCGGCGTAGGGCAGGGGAGACGCAACGCGCAATACTCGCTCAACTGCGGTGTCAAAAAATCGTTCTTGAAAAACAACGCCATGTCGGTGAGTTTAAATATTCGTGATTTGATTTATAATCCCAAAACCATTATTCACTCTTACGATCGTACGCAAACTACCAGCGGTTATGATTCTTACAGCACACGTTGGCGTAGTTCGTTTCAGATGAATTTAACCGTAACATACAGGCTAAACAACTACAAGCAACGCAGGGAACCAACGCGGGATGTGGATGCCGGGGAACCGATGGAATAATGGATAAAAATGTAGGGGTTGAAAATTTTCAACCCCTACATGAAATTTCCAACCCCTACATGAAATTTTTTATTTCACCACAAATTTCGAACTGATAATTCCCGTTTGTGTTTGAATCGAAATAAAATAAATCCCTGGATTTAAGCCCATTGTATTATAGCTATACACAGCATCATTAATATTAGATGCGGTATGCACAATTTTTCCTACAACATTGGTAATAAACATCTTATCAATTTGTCTTAATTCAAAGTAATATTTTCCCGGAGTTAACTCGGTATCCGGCACGTTGAAGGTAATTCCTTCTTCATCATTCCCGTTTGTACGCGGATGTTCTACCTCGAAAAGCATGCTACCTACTTCCAGATTATCATTTACCTCATAAACAGCAAGACCTATGTTGCCTAAAATTGGTATATCGAATTCTATTAATCCTACAGTAATAGATGTAAGCTTATCTTTTTTTTGAAGCTCATATATGAGTCCTAGCGCACCTGGTCGTCCATCTAAACCAATAGCATTATGGAAATGCCCATCATCAAGCCTGTCCCATGCAAATGTAGAATCGGAAATTAATATCGTTATGTCCATAGCATCATTTCCTCCGCTCAATGTAGATGCATTGAACTCTAATACCAATGGCGCTACGGGCAGTGAACTAAAATTAGGTGTTAGATTTACATTTATAAGTTCCGCTTCGTTATCATTCATATTTTCCTCACCCGGAGTAGAAGCGGTAAACAGGATACTATATTCGCCAAGAGTGGAAAAATCTGCTTTTTGATCAAAATAAACTTTTACACTTGCATTTAATCCTATGGTTTGGTTATATGTCTGGCTTACAGGTGTTGTACTTCCCACTTGATAAGTTAAGGTAAACTCTTCAATAGTTGTTGTTCCTTTGTTGTGAAGCTCAACGCCGAGCGTTTCTTGATTCGTCATTCCGCAACCTGAAACAGGTGCCAAACCTCTGATCACTTCAATATCGGGAACGCCCTGAAATGCTCCTTGTCCTATCTCAATTTTGTCTAACATCATACCACCCCAACCGGCACCCGGCGCTTGATAAAAATTGAAAGCAAAATAGTAGTTACCGGGAGTTTCTATCATAAGTGCTTGTAGATGAAAAATCCACTCCCAAGCATAATCATTACCCATGTTGGGATAGTTCACCAACAGTTCCATTTCATTGGGGTTGGACGAGGTTCCGTATAAGATTCTCATTGACGCCGGTTCATAGCAAAAGTATAAAAAGAAACATAATGATTTCCCGGTTCCGCAAAAATTAATGGCGGAGAAATCAAGTAATCATTGGTTGCATGAGTGTTGGGACCGTAAATTATCGCACTTCCGATCTCGTCCGGTCCGGCGCCCCATTCTTCCCACATCCACGAATCGCCATCCCCATCTCCATCAATAATCGTCCATTTTGTTAAAGAGCCTGCATCAAGAAAATCTTCAAAAAACGGCAATGGTAACGGATTCGAACGATTCGTAGCATTAGCTTTTAAGAAAGCTTTATCAGAAAATACCATTTTCGATTCTACATTTTGTTTTCCGGTTTTCAATTCCATCCAGGAATGGGACTTTTGAGCCTGCAGCCCAAAAATCAAAAATGTTGCAACTGCAATAGTGCATAGTAATTATTTCATAATGAAATAGATTTATTTGGTTAATAAGAAAATTGGCTACAAAAATAGATTTTTTTCATTCAAATTTTCTCAAGGCTTGCAATCCGGATGACATGTTGAACAATTTGTGCACCCGTTCGTTTTCGATTTTGCCGCAAAAGGCAAATATTTTGCATTATATACCATTAATCCTATGGGACAAAGGATTCTGCAAAACGGTCTATAAATGAATAATGAAGAAAGAATTAGCAGGGGCACGGTAATGTAGCCGATCCAATTGAATATTCTTAATCTGAAAATGGAAACAAACGGGTCGTAGGAGCATAGCACGGGGCGTTGCGCCCAAATAATCCATAGCACTAAGGCAACAAATGCCGTTATTTGAATATAAAGTAATGATTTCTGCATTTTTCTTGTTTTCAATAAGTTCCACTTGCTTTTCTTGAAAATAAATTCTTGAAAAGCGCCCAACCAACAGAGCCAGCTGCACCATATTGCGCCAAAAATAACAGATAGCATGAGAATTGTTATAATAATGGTAAAAGGGAGCCAATAAGCGCTTTTTCCCATTAAAAACAGTATAAATCCTTGAAAAAAGTACAAAATGCAGAAGCATCCGCCTACAATAAATCCAAAATAGATGAGCGAACCCAGCAAAACAAGCGGGCGAAAATTTTGAATGATTTTTGCTTTAAACAGAAGTCCAATAATACAAAACAGCAAAAAAACAACACACAATCCGATAATGGACTGTGTGCTATATTTTTCAGAAAAACAAACGGTTACCAAGAGTGCACTCACGGCAACAGTTGCCGCCCACATGGCTATCTTACGGTAGTTGTTTCTTGAATCCAGCATCTTACAGTATATGTATCACCTGCTTTAAGTCCTCTTACAAATTTATCTTGCTCAGAAGGGAAACCTAATCTTGCGCGTTTTTGGTTTGCCTGTTCTGCCACGGAAGGATCTACGGCAGCAGCACGTGCATATTTATCGGCAGCCGCCCAATTGAAATCCAACGGCATACCATCTTCGCCACCACATCTGTTTCCGGAAGCAGCGTATAAATCGCCAATTAAGATATAGGCTCTTCCGCTGTTGGGTTTAAGCTTAATTACTTCACGTGCAGCGTTTCGGGCTTCAATGTAGTTGCCTCTAATTTGGTGAATAAGTCCGATCATGTACCATGGGTCAGCTTTTTGTTCATTGGTTTCAAACAACTCAATAGCTTCTTTAAAAAAGTTGAGCGCTGCATCATAATCACCGTGATTTAAGCTATAGTATCCCATTAAGTTGGCTGTTTGAGCATTGGGTTCAGCTTGGTGTACAGCATTTAATATTTCCGCAAAAAGCGTTGATCCGGTACAACCACCTTTATTCATGGTGATTAACATCTTTTTAAGCGCGATAAGGTTGTCTTTATTTTGCTCTAATTTATTACTATACACTTGTTCTAACACATGACAAGGCGCAAATGGAGTAAATATATTTTCAATATTTTTTAGCGTTCTCTCATAATTGGTAATGAACTGCATAGAACGTGCCGTATCTTGAGACAAACGCTGTCTTCTATGTTCATAATCGGCTTGCGGAATCTGTCCTTTTTCGAAAGCTTCTTCCAAATTTTCAAAATTAGGAAGTTGTTTATCAATATCTTTAAAGAAATTATTGATAGCCATTTCAATGTAATCGGTAGCGCGCTCATAGGCATCAATCATAATGGTGGTATCTTGTTTGGCGCGTGCAATTTGTTCGGCAATACGGAAATAAATATCCCAAATGTTGGGTTGGGTTTTTTCTCTCTCCATTTCAATAGATTCGATAAACAAACTAAATGCTTGCATTACATCATCCGTGTTTTTTCCTCTATAACGAATCATATAAAATGCTTTAAAACCAAGCCCGTTACCTTCCGTATAGTTTCTTGGGAAAAATTGGTGGCGGGTAGCCACAGCATTTAGCAGTTCATCAATATATTGCTCCCGAAGTTCATCATTATCTTCAGCTGATTTGATTAAGAAATCAAACATATTTTGTAAATAGGTAGTATTGAAGATGGCGCTCCACGAACAAGGACATAGTTCTACAATGTTTCTCCAATGCGGATGGGCTTCTTTATAATTTTTTTGATCGTAATAAGTTTTAAATAGAGAAATCTCTTCCAAACATTTTAGGGAATCTGCTTCTGTTTTCCCATACTGAAATCCGCAGGGCGTAGCTTGCGCAAAACCACCTAATGTAAGGCAAGATACGAGTGCGATTAGCATAATTTTTTTCATGACAATTTTGATTTTAAATTTATGTATTGATAATTTTATTGCTAGAAATAGGAAACCATTAACGAAAACTAAAAGCAAAAAATTGCGTTTATTCTAATTTTCTGCGTTGATACCATTTTTCTTGAAGAATAAAGCTAAAGGATAGCTTAAAATAATTTTGCAGGATCAAATTGCGCTGCATCGTTCCTAATTTGCTGTATTCAAACATTATATTTACAGAAGAACGTGTATTGAATGTGCGGATGGGAAATCCTAATCCTACAGAGACGGCAAGTTCGGAAATCGGTCTATCATTAATAATGAAATAGCCTGAAGAAAACCGTGTTCCTGCCCGGAAATTAATTTTATTATGATATTTTGAAGAGGTCGGATTAGGTATATACTGTACTCCTACTGCGGTTATGAAATTATCTCTTAATGAATCTTTGGAGCGTGTCATGGAGAATTGTTTCCAGTTTTGCCAGGTAAAATCCGCTGCAACCAGCAGGCGGTCTTTATAGCCGTAAGAGAATCCGGCTCCTATAACCTGCGGCATTTTTACCGTACTTCTTATGGCATCATCTCCAACCCTAACAACAATGGTATCAAAATTATAATTAGGAGAATACCTGCCTGCATAATTCAAAACGAGCAGGTTCTCTCTTGACCACACTTTTATAGCGTTTTCATACACTACGCCCATGCCGATGTGGTGTTTTTCTTTAGCAGTGGTTTGGTACTGTACGCCTCCCGAAATATATATGCCATCCAAATGGCGAAAATCGGAAATCATGGTATTAAAAGTATTCTCCATTTCATACTCTGCAAAATTTATCCTATTGATGGTGCCAAAAAGATAAGAGAGATTTAATCCCAAAGTTAATCCTTTACTTATTTTAAAAGCATTCCCCCAGTAAAGGAGTTGTAGACCGCCGGAGCCTCGGTATTGAAAAGTAACCGCCCCAAAGCTATCTACATGTTGACGTTCATCTATAATTCCGTATCCCACATCGCTGTAAGGCATAATTCCGGCGCTCGTGCGCCATACCCTTAAAATGGGCAATCCTATGGCAAGATAACCCAATTGGGCAAACGTGCCGCTTTGTTCCTGCATTTCGGTTCTGAGTTGGTGATTTACAATGTTGAACGATATGTCGGCAATAAATGAGAGCGAGTCGAATGCAGCGAATGCAGCAGGGTTTTTAAAGTTAATATAATACGGATTTTGGAGCGCATAGCCTACGCTACCCATAGAGCTTGAAACGATATTGGTGCGTGGCGACAAATTCCCCAATCCAAAGCTGGAATAGGGCGAGTTGATGTCGTTTTGCGCAACGCCAAGAACACATATCATGTAAAAGATGAGAAAAAAGAAGCAATATTTTCGTGTATTACACATTATATTTAATAATTTCATTGAGACCTTTCAGTACTACATTTGGAGCGGCGAATATCGTATTTTTTATTGAATTTTGCAAGTAGGCTGCATCGCCCCCTGTTAATATTACTTTAAGGTTTTCAAAATTTGTTTTATAACTTTCTATAAAACCGTCAATTTCATAGCACATTCCATTGATAACTCCGCTACTAAGGGAGCTTTGTGTGTCGGTTCCCAAAAAACTTTGTGTTCCTTGTGCCTCTTTTGTGCCCTTTGTGGTAAAAGAAACTTTTTGAATATTTATTAGAGGCAAATTTTTTGTTTTTTCGTGAAGGACCTCAAAGCGCATTTTCATTCCGGGAGAGATGGAACCTCCGAGATATTCTCCATTTTTGTTTACAAAATCAAGCACTAAACAGGTTCCGGCTTGGATAGAGAGCACATTTTGAGCAGGAAACAGTGCTGCCGAACCTACCGCGTTGGCAATTCTATCCAACCCCAAAGTTGCCGCATTTTTATACAAAATGGTAACCGGCAATTTTGTTTGATGCGTGTAGTGAATTATTTTTGTATGAACATTAAGAAAAGCGATTACTTGTGCATCTAATTCAGCTACAGAAGAAATAATGGAATATTTTATTGAAAATTGATTTAAAACAGCGATGAGAATTTCCTCGGTAACAGAAGGAAAAGACTGACAATGCACACATTCATCGTTATTAAAAACAGCGATTTTTTGCAGAGTGTTGCCGATATCAATTGTCAAATTCATCTTGAATTAATTTAAGGATTTAAAGATTTAAGGACTGCGTTAAATACACCTTTAAATTATTAAATTGTTAAACTTTAAATTACTCCTAATTCACTATCAGTTTTGCGGTTTGATCGCCCACCTTCACCACATACATTCCGGCGCTCAAATCTGAAATATTGATGTTTTGCGACACGCCTTGTTCCGTAACATTTCCGGAAAAAGGCACACTCTTTACCAATTGTCCGAAGACGTTGTAAAACTCAATCCGGTCAACTCGTAATTCGTAATTCGTAATTCGTAATTCAATGGAATTTTTTGCCGGATTGGGTATGATTTGCAGAGGGTAAAGATTTTCGACCCGTACATTTTCATTGATGCCCACTACGGGAATCCATCTCGCCACGGCAGTTCTGTCCACAACATGATTCCAAGCAGTTTCTTCATTAATAGAAACGACACCAATTCTCCATACGTCAAATTCGTAGCCATCTCTTACGGGTATGGGCATTTCTCCAATAGGTGCATCATAAACCACTTGTTTTGAAGTTGGGCTTACCACGCTTCCGGGAGCATAAAAAGTAAGCGTATAGGTATTAACTTCCCATTGGGCATATAATTCCAAATCATCGGAAATTGTAACGAGTTCTCTGTCTGTGTATGAATCTCCCGTTCCATCGGGTAAAGTATTCCAGCCAGTAAAAGTATATCCTCTTTTGCTGAAAGGACTTATTTTTAATTTTTGCGCTATTTCAGGAAGAAATTGCTGCGGAAGCATGTTTCCCGATCCGCTGTTGGCACGAAAAGTTACCCAAACAGCGTTAGGCTCTATCACCGGACGCGTCCAGCCCAAATCAAGAAAAAGACCTATTTTTCTTGTATTAAAAGTATGTAAAGGACGTTCGTAAGCATATTTCATAAACGTTGGGAAATTTACATTGCTATCCCAATGATGGGCGCTTGAGCCCGGTCTATAAGAAGTTGGTGCATACATTTTTACACGAATGTTGTTGTGGGCTGCCAATAAATTTGAGCCCGGACGTCCTGCATATAAATTATTACTTATAATTAATGCGGCGCGCTCAGGTTCAGTAAGTTCCGTTAAGCAAAGTCCTGTAAGACCTTGATATAACATGCGGTCATAAATTACAGGATGGGCTCCATAAAAATAGCTGCCATCGGTATGGCACTGACTACCAAATCCCAATCCATGAGCTACCTCGTGTATCATTACGGTAACCCAATCGGTTCTGCCATCGGTACTGCCGTCTAATCCAAAGTAAAAACGGTACTTAGAATTCATTATGATTTTAATATCTTCCATTCCGGAAGCATTATATTCTTCCAATTGATTCCATAAAGCAGCGGGATACCATGTTGTTGTTGCGGCATCAAAAAAGCATTGCGGAAAGAAAGTCATACCCAAAACCCCATCTCCCAGCGGCAAAAAATCAACACTTATGTCCACAGGTACCGTACCTGCCAATTGCTCACCCCAAAGTTCCAATGCGTATTCCGTAGCGAAATATTCTGTTTCATTCATTATACCGCTTAAAACAAACTCCAAACTACCGCCCACATTGCGGTATTTTTTTTCTTTATCAGGGTTAAAATATTCATCATAAGTACATAAAGTGCCATCAGACAACTGATACATATACACATAATAACTCATCTCCTCTTCTAACTGTGCCAGATATTGCTGACGTTCAATATCATCCGAGAAATCGGAAATAATATGCGGTCTTTGTTTGAAAATGCTAACAATTTGGCGATCTTTCGGCAATGCTTTTTTCACATTTTCTTTTTTTCCGTAAAAATATTGAGGGATGTAAACCTCGCTTTGGATTGCAGGAATAGAGGCAACATTTTTTACGGAAAAATCGTTTGTTGTTTCAAGTATTAAATAATAGTTTGCATTGCCCAATGCACCTTGCCTCAATTCTTCAATAAAAAAAGGAGCCAATTGAAATTCGATAAGTGATGTTGCCACAGGAGTGATCACGGCATGATCTCCGGTTTGTTCATTCAAAATAATGATTTTTGTATTTTTCACAGATGAAAAAGCCACAGGATATACCTCTTTATTTTCATTGTTTTTTGTTAATGAAAGAGGTATAATTTCCGAGTTTATAATCTGATTCTTTAATAGTGTTATATTTTCTTTCGATAGATCGTTTTGACTTACTGAGAAGAGGTGTTGTGCGTGAAGAAAAGTAGCGCTAAACGTGAGCGCTACGATTACAATGATAAGAGGTATCTTTTTTTTCATATAGATTTAAAGTTTATAGATTTAAGGTTTATAGACTTTAGAATTATTTAAATCTTTAAACCTTAAATCTTAAATTTTAATTCACTACTAATTTTGCAGCTTTATCACCTACTCTCACCACGTAAATACCGGCGCTTAAATCTGAAATATTGATTTTTTGTGTAGTTACATCTTTAGAAGTTTGTCCGGCAAAAGGTACGCTTTTTACCAATTGTCCGAAAGCATTATAGAATTCAATCTGGTCAGTTCGTAATTCGTAATTCGCAATTCGTAATTCAATCGTATGGTTTGCCGGATTGGGTACAATTTGTAGGGGTTGAAAATTTTCAACCTCTACGATAGCTAAACCGCTAAATATGGCATGAATCGTATGCGGCGCTACCACATTTTCAAATGTGTGTGTGTTTACGGCGCCTACACTTTCGCCATTTACCAAAACATCTAATATTATATACTCTTCATTGGGTGTAATGGTAAATGTTCTACTTGTACCTTCTGTTACGGCAACATTTCCTGAGGGAGAGATTGTTCCGCCTTGTGTTGCAGTAGCAGTAATGGTATGTGAAGTGCCAAGTAGCCAATTTGCTGTAACAGTCATATCTTGAGTGTAGTTCCAAATTGTTTCTTCGGTAATAATGGTAGGTCCGCTATGCCAATACCGGAACGTGTAGCCTTCTCTTACGGGTATGGGCATTTCTCCAACAGGAGCATCATAAACTACTTCTATTGCGGTGGGATCTACCGTACCGCCATTAGGGTTAAGTGTAAGTGTGTAAAGCCTGGGATACCATTGAGCATATAAATCCATATTATTAGAGAGGGTAATAGATTGTTGATTTGCGTATGAATCTCCTGTTCCATCTTCTTCAGTAGTCCAATTTGCAAATGTGTAACCTGCTCTTGTAAAAGAGTTTGCTCTTAAATTTTGTGCTTCGCCGGGAAGAAATTGTTGTTTGGACATACTTCCTGTGCCACCGTTTGCCATAAAAGTTACCCAAGAGGCGTTAGGATTATTAATGGGTTGCGTCCATCCCATATCTAATAAAATGCCAATTTTTCTTGTGTTAAAAGTATGTATGGCGTTGGAAGGTCCGGAACCAATACTCGATTGCATAAAAGTTATAAAACCTAACCCGCTGCTGTGCCAATGCGAAACACTTGAACCCGGTTGATAAGGATTTGGAGCAAACATTCTTACACGGGTTCCGCCATTGGCTGCTAACAAGTTCGAGCCCGGAGTTCCGGAATATAAATTGCCGCTTATCAATAATGCTGCACGTCCGGCTTGATCAAGGTCCGTTAAACAAGGACCTGTAAGCCCTTCAAATAATTGACGGTCGAAAATTCCGGGATAATTTGTGTATGCTCCACCGCCGCCGGAAGTTGTATAAACATATCTTCCATTGTTTGCCGGATTGTCAGGATCTCTTCTGCACAGAGGTGCAAAACCCAATCCATGGCATACTTCGTGCAACATCACGGTAACCCAATCGGTTCTGTTTCCGGGAGGATTTCCATCCGTTCCATAATAATAACTATTATTGTAGAGCGAGTTCATTTCTATTCTAATATCTCTCAAATTAGTGGCGTCATAGCCCACTAATTGATTCCATAAAGGAGAGTGATAATATGTATAGGTTTCAAGATCTAAAAAGTGTGGTTGAGGGTAACATCCGCCAAGAACGTACTGACCCATTTGTACAGACATAACATTTATATCCACAGGTACTGAACCTGATAATTGTGTGCCCCAAAGATTTAGCGCATGCTCTGTAGCTGTGGTTTGGTTTGCATTCAGATTACCGCTTAAAATAAACTCCAATTGTTCACCTACTTTACTGGTGTTTTTCTCTTCGCTTGGGTTAAAGTGTTCATCATAAATTGCTAAAACGCCGTTTGGTAATTTGTACATGTATACATAATAGCTCATGGCTTCTTCCAATTGCGCTACGTAACGAAGGGTTTCGAAATCGTCGGAAACAGGCATAAACCGTGGTTTTTCTTTAAAAATGTTAATAATTTGCCTGTCTTTCGGCAACGCTTCTTTCACATTTTCTTTTGGTCCGTAAAGATATTGAGGAATAAACACATCTCTTTGAACAGCAGAAACAGAGGCAATATTTTTTACCGAAAAATCGGGCGTGGTTTCCATTATTAAATAATGACTTGCGTTTCCTAAGGCGCCTTGTCTTAATTCTTCAATGAAAAACGGCGCCAGTTGAAATTCGGTAGATGGTACGGCAGGGGTAATCACCACATGAGTTCCGGTTTGTTCATTCAAAATAATGATTTTTGTATCTTCTACAGATGAAAGAGTAACAGAATATACCGCTTTATTTTCATTATTTTTTGTTAATGACAAAGCAGTAGTTTCCAATCTTGTAATTTGATTTTTTAATAATGTTACATTTTCTTTTGATAGATCGTTTTGACTCACTGAAAAAAGATGTTGCGCGTAAAGCGAACTAAAGGTTAGCCCAAGAATGGCTGTGATAAGAAAGAAGTTTTTTTTCATATAAATTTAAGATTTTAAGATTTAATTCACTACTAATTTTACAGCTTTCCCCGCTGCTTTCACTACATAAACGCCGGCGCTAAGGTCTGAAATATTGATTTTTTGTGTGGTTACGTCTTTAGAAATTTGTCCGGCAAAAGGCACAGTTTTTACCAATTGTCCGAAAATATTGTAAAATTCTATTTTGTCAACCCGCAATTCATTATTCGCAATCCGTAATTCAATCGTATGGTTTGCCGGATTGGGTACAATTTGTAGAGGTTGAAAATTTTCAACCCCTACATTTTCATTGATGCCCACCCCAGCATTCCATCTTGCCGTAACAGACATGTTTTGAGCATAATTCCAAATTCTGTCTTCCGTAATAAGTGTTGCGCCTATTCTCCAGCTGTCGAATGTGTAGCCTTCTCTTGCCGGTATGGGAAGTTCTCCTATAGGCGAGCCATAAACTACCTGTTTTGAAGCCGGGTTTACCGTGCCTCCGTTGGCATTAAAAGTAGCGGTGTATGTAATGCCTTGCCATTGTGCGTACAGC
>WQTS01000108.1 GCA_009786185.1 Bacteroidota bacterium | reverse complement strand
ACTGTTACGCTGTAATTATAAACAGTGCTGCTAAATGCTGGCGTTAACGTTCCTTCCGAAACAGTAAGATTACTCAAAGTGGCTACATTATTATAAGCACGGTTAATAAGCACCATGTAGGTTAATGTAGTTACCCCATCCTCAGCGGTAACAGTAATTACAGCCAAATTGAAACCGGTAGTAAGTGTTTTCACGCCATCGCCTGCTACTGTTGCATTTATATCGGTTGCTACTGCTGCTAAGGTTAATGAAGTTACACTGTAAGGTACATCTACCGTATAAATATACTGCGTGCTGCTAAACACAGGGCTAAGCGTGCCTGTAGAAACAGTAAGATTAGACAAGGTGGCAACAGTATTCAGCGCACGATTTACAGTTACCGTATATTCCAATTCTGTTACGCCGTCGGCGGCGGTAACAGTAATAGTAAACACGTTAGCGCCAACATTGATGGTTTTAGTGCCGTTGCCGGTTACCGTTGCATTTACATCAGTCGCTATTCCTGTTAATATTAGGGAGGTTACGTTATAGGGCACATTTGCGGTGTAATTGTAAACATTGCTGTTAAATGTTGGGGTTAATAATCCTTCGGAAACGGTGAGGTTCGAAAGTGTAGCTACATCTGACAAAGCAGCGGTACCTAAAGAAATGATGTACGGATTTGCCGGTTCGCCAAACATTCCATTAGCAACAAAAACAATAGGTTCGTTGTTGGCATCGTATTCCATAGCAGTATCGTGGTCATACACTTTCAATGTGATGGTTTCGTTGCCTTCGCCGTAAATCATTAAAAAGCCAAGATATTGATCCAAGGCAGAGATATACTGCAGGAAAACAGATCCTCGACATTCGCCGTTGCTGAAAGCGCCTATTTCAATCATATCACTACTGAGGTTTGCATTAGCTGCTGCGTCAAACACTACTGCCATCATGGTCATGGTGCCGGAGTAGCCGGACGTGTTGGGTGTCCACACAGGTGTAAGACCGGAAGAACGTAAGACCATAAGATCGTAAGAATCCTCATCGTTCTCATAGTCCCCGTCTGGTAATGCCGGAGAACCGCCTCTTCCACCCGTTGACGGATAGTAGAAGTCGTATTCCACCGGATTGTTGGAATAGTACATGTAGCCTTGCCCGCTTTGCATGGTTTGCAAACTGCCAATCCAGCCAAGAGGTTCCATATAAACAGCGAACCCATTTTGTCCTTTAATCTGGTCATCGGTTTGTGCATCAATACCGGCGAGCGCACTGCTCACAGGCAGATTGAGAGAGGGTATGTAGCCTATCCAGTTCCAAGCGTTATTAATCGTGATGGGCGTTTCTGCCGGTTTTGCGCTCACACCGGAAAGCACCAGTGCATGGTCGCGGTTGCTGTTAATTTGATACATCTGTGTTTCAGAAATTTCGGTCAAATTGCCAATCCAGCCGGGTTGTTGAATAAATCCGTTGTGTCCTTTAATAAGAATACCTGCTGTAGAAAGCGATGCTTTCATTTGATTAAGGATGCTCGGGTCGTTGCTCAATACATTTGCGGAAACCCATGTCCAGCCTGTTCTTAACGAGATGATTTGCTCGGAAGCATCCAATGCATTGAAAATAACGGGATTGCTGCTCTTTCCAATAATTTGGTTGGGCACAAAACGAATGTCGGGTACTGAAGTTTCAACTTGCGGATAAATACGTCCGGTGGAAGCATCCCAAAGTTTGAATGTAATGGGTTGGTTGTTATGAACGGAATTACCATAAATATCAGCAAAAACGAAGTAAGCATTGATGGCGTCAAAATAGATGGGTGATGCCACGCCTACACACAAATTGCCAATAAACGCGCCGAGTAAATCATCAGGGTCTTCCTGAAATACGCCTTCAATTTGAATTTGACCGATAATGTTCATGGAATTTTCAAAGTCATTGGGGTTAACCTCCCAGTCGGGGCGTTGTCCGGTTACTTTCAACTGTACGGGTAAAATCTCCATTACTCCATTGCCGCAAGTTAATCTTAACGCTGTTTCGTAGTTACCGATATTTACACCTGCCGGAATAGAAAATGTCAACTCTCTGCTTGCCAAGGGTTGCAAATTCCCTACGCTGTTGTTTACAGTTAACCACGCCGGTAGGTTCTCGATACTGTAACTTACGGTAGCGCCACCGCTGTTCACAATTCTTGCGGTAAAGGTTTTGGTTTCTCCTTTCTGCATCTGAATATAAATAGGGTCTGCATCCCAAAGTAATGGATTACGTTTTACATAAGCTGTCCATTGTTCAGTGTTGCTCTTGTTGTTGCGCATATCGTAAACATCTTTCACCGTAATGGTCAACGTGGTGCCTTCCACTCTTGCAAAATAGCTGTTGTCGAGCGTAAATACAATCTTGTTGCTGGAGGCAACGTAGGTAAACGGCACATTTTCAACATGCCGAACATCTTTAACCGGTACGGCAATAGTAGAAAAACCGGTTACGGTTCCTGCTGCTGTAAAATCGTCAGTTTCAGCATTATTCTCATTAGTTGGTATTACAGTAATTAAGCCGTTCGATTGTTTGATGTAGTTTTCAAACGGGTAATAGGCTTGCAAGCCGTGCTCATCGCCGCGCAGCTTGCTGTTTTTGTTCAACATAATGCTTTCGCGGGTTAATGCGCTGTTCCAAATACGGATTTCATCGAAATAACCGGTAAAATAATTATCGAAAGTATTGGGTGGGGTACGTTTTGCGCCAAAGTAATAGAAGCCGCTCGAAAACGTGCCGAGCAACGTTTCGGCAAATGTGGCCACATTCATACCATCAATATAAACATTCGCGTTTCCGTTGCGTTTTACAGAAAGGGCAACATGATGCCATTTGGTATCTGTTAAGTTATTTGTGGTTAATGTGCGAATTACCGTGCCATCGTTTTTAAACAATGTTAAACCGCCGGTGGCGTTGGTGGCAATATATCCATTATCGCAACTGAGCAACGTTTGGTTGGGTTGGCTCGTGCCGGTACTTCTAAACCAAAATTCCAGCGTAAAATCACAAAACGCATTCAACGAATAATTGGCAGTATTAATAGAGAAATAGTTATTATTGGTTTGTTTTGCATAACCTGAGGGGTAAATATACCAATCGGTATTCAGGGTAAGGTGTCGTGCGCGCGCTTTGTCTTTGGCAATGTTGCCTTCCGCTTCATCCATTAACCAGTAGCCAATTAAACCGTGTTCTCTGCCCGATTTGCTTAAACTCTTGTCGGCGGCTATGTCGGCTTCTTCGCGACTAATGCCGTAGATGTGTAGTTGTGCCATAGCGCCGTTAAAGCCGTTAAGGAAACTAAAGTCATTCCCAACGATGAGTTTGCCCTGCGTTTCAGGAATAGCAGTTAATGCTCTGTTGGTAAACAGTGTATTGTCAGTGTTTGAACCCTCAAATTTGTAAACAGAAACGGTATTGTCTTCGCGGTTGTAAGCCATAGCGATATATTTCCACGTTTCGTCGTTGGCAATGGCAATTACAGAAGTGTAGGTTTCATTACCAATTTTTAAAATAGCATTACCTGCGGTGTTAAATCCTAAAGAAATATTGTTATTGTTTGAACCAAAGGCAAATAGCGTGCCTGCTGTTCCGGGAGTGCGCATAAACCACGTTTCAATTGAAAAAGAACCATTAGTAAAGATGGGCAGTTCGGTTTGCGCCGAATGAACGCCTGCAAAGGCAATGCCCACATTAGGCTCTGCAATCTCCTGCGCATTCAAAATACCCGTAATGCTGAAATTGTCTTTGATTAACATTCCTGTTTGTATATCTTCGTTAAAAGTTATCGAAAGTTCATCGCCGATGCCGAGAATGCCGCTTGCCGGCGAAGGTGCGCCGAGCGCAGACGGACGGGTTACATCCTTATAGCCTGCCACTGCATCTGTGATAAAAGTGGAAAGCGGATTTCCGATAATGGTACTGTCGGAAGCAATGTTCACCGATGCAGTGGTGGCGCGAAGTTCGTAAGCGCCATCCTCTTTGGGCATTTTCCATGGGTACACAATTTGCGGACGTGTGCCAATATTTTCTTTAGCACCTTGAGCTTTTGGGTAGAGCAGAGAGGGGTAGAAAGTCATAATCGTGCTCCAATTGGGCGAGCTGATAGGACGGTATTCTAATTTGATGAGACCAAAATTTGGGAAATTTACATCGTAATTATTTAAGGTAACATAAAGCGTGTCGCCGGTTTGGTTGTCGGCGTTGAGAATCCAGTTTTGGGTAGGCTCGGCAATCGCTACATCACTTACTGCGGGGATAAATTCAACCGATATGTAAGTTTTGTCGTAAATATCTTCTATATGCTCTACAGTGGGGTCGTATTGACACATGGACATCAAAATCAAACCGATATTTTCGTAACGATCTGCTGTACCTTTGCCTACGGTAAGTGTTTTATACAGCGTTTGACCTGCTTTCACAAGGAAAACACGACCGTTGCCTATACCCAATCCATCAATTTTCAGTACTGCACCGTGAGGATTTGTGAATTCATCAACTTTGAGCATGAAATATACATCTTCATTGGTTTCCGATTCGTTTTCCAACGCAAGCAAAAAGGTAGCTTCCTTGTTGGCAGGTACATTTAATACCATGGGTGCGCTTGCCACACGGATTTTCGGAACCTCAATCTGTAAAGTGGCTTCGCTCAAAATGTGTTGGCCGGGTTCAAAATATTGGGTAACCAATAAGCCTTCGTACGGACAGGAAGTACGGCCGCCGCGGGTTTTAAACGCAAAAGTGCCGGAAGCGGTTGTACCATAGTCCACCGTAAGTTGGTCGTCGTCGCCCTCTTCCTGAAGCGTAAAACCTGTAATAATGGTGGATATTTTCGAATCTTCTTCAATGGTTTCTTTTTCGTATTTATAATCGGCTTTGCCCTCTATCGTCAAACCCACTTTGCAAACTTGAAAGCCATGTTTGGTAGCGATAGACGGATTCAACATAAAACTAAATCCTGTGATGGTGGTTTTATCAGTTTCGGTGGTTTCGGTGTATGTAATGCTTGCGCCGCTGCCGAAACTGTAATTGCCTTTGCGCGCCATTTGCACTTTTTCTCTTTCGTTTTGGGTTAACGTCGCAATCCAAAGGTTAATCTGATTGTTGAAATACATTACGGAATCCATATCAAAAAGTTCCATGTCGTAATCATTGGGGAAAAAGACTTTGTAACTGGGACCGTCATCGGGACTGTCGGGCGGAGAAGCCAAATTGCCAAATACCGGATCCATATTAATTTTTCCCCAATTTTCGTGGCTGCGCGGCAATTTAGATACATATACCGGATTGGAAATAAAGGCAGTATTCACCTGCGTTCCCATTGGTTTCAGCAAATTTTCCAAACCGCTGCGCCATTTGGGAATCATAATCTCCTCGATATCCACCGTGGTGAAAACAAAGCGCGTATCGAACGTTTGTCCGAAAGAAAACGAAAGTGTAGGCGCAATAGAATAATTAGTACCCACATACAAAGGCTCGTCATCATCTTCTAAATCACTAATTTTAACAATGTTAATACCATTGGTTAAACCGTACAAAATATTAGTAGAATTTCCAATAAACACATCTCCGTAATGTCCTACATAAATCGGGTCGTCTGAAGTTTCGACACGCTCTGTAAATGTGGTGGTAGTAGTATTCACCGTGTTAGTCGTCCATTTTTCTTCCGTATGCATCCCCAGCGTTAAATCGTGAATCAGTTCAAATTCGTTAATCACGCCTCCGCCCAAACCGGCGAAGGTGGTTTGTTTCATACCGAAAAGAAAATTAAGCGTAGCGGCAACCTCCACACTATTTTGAATATTTGTAGTGTTTTTGCTTACAATGGTGGTTCCTCGTTCAATAAAAGCCTTACTCCTGCTTCCCGGAGGGTCGCGCAAAATAATATCCACCTTGTCGGGTCCTGCCGTCATAAAATCGTTTCCGGTACTTTTCTCGCCCAAGTGCCAAACATCCACAGGCTCCAATCCCATATCCCAATAATAACTGATGGCGCCCAGCGACAAGGTTGCAAAAAAGTCGTTGCTGCCGGTCGTCAGATTGGGCGCGCCTGCCATGAAAATGTAAGCTGCCTTGCCGTTTTCGTCCATATCAATGGTTTCGGGCGACGGGTTAAGTTTAATGTTGTTGCTCATGTTTACTTTGCCCTCTTTTACCGGATAACGCACGATTTCAGCAGGGTCGGAAATATAATTTGTATATTCTTCATAAGCGCTCATGAAGAAAACATAGGGCATCCCTTGACGGAAAACCGGTTTTTCGAAAAGATAATTTCCATTGTGATACAACGATAGCGTGTCCGTTTCGCCGGTAAACGCATCGCTAAGTATAAAAGATTCTTCGCCAAAAAAGTCCACAGGTTCGCCGTTTACCAACTGCTCCACGCTGAAAGTAGGTGTTGACTGGTAGTAGTATTTCCAATCGTAATGATAGCGCACGGTATCGGAAAGTTCAAAATATTGCCAGTGGTCGAGCACACCGGGTTTACCTGACACAAAAGTAGAATCTGTCCAGATGCGCACACTGGTTCTCATATATTCCGGATTTGTAGTAACCGCGTTGGTTAAGTCAATCATTTCGTTGTTGTTGTAAACGGTAAGTTGCACGCCGCCGGCGCCCGGAACTCTAATTTCGCGGATGTTATATGGCTCAGGATAAATATGAGCGACAAACTCTCCGGTTTCAGGACTTACGGAAATAGTAATATTTTTTTGATTATAGGTAACAGACGTCTGGTCATCGGCAATGCCTCCGGGCTTGCGCCACTGCCCTTCGTTATGATTAAACGTTTCTGAAAAGGGAGTGTTTGTAAAATTGTACGGAAGGCGCGTGGTTTCCAACGTTAACGTGTGCATCCCGATATTGTTCACCGATTCGCCGAATCCGAGCGGCTTGTCGTTCTCCGTTAAACCGCCCACCACGCGACCGATAAGTTTCACGCGGGTTTGGTCGTAAAAATAAACGTTATTAACCGGCGCGTTATAATTCAAATCCACATAATATTCTTCGCCGGAGGTGGGGTCAATCACTAATTTTTTCAAATAACCGTCTGCGGCAAAAGTATGTCCTTGTTTTACTACTCTTACTTTGTGAATGCCAATGGGAACACTGATGGTAAAGAAGCCGTCATTGTCTGTTTTCACCAATTCGCCGTTAGGTCTTGTAACCACTTGGTCGTCAATTTCAAACGAACAACCCACCACCGGATAATTACCGCCTTCATACACTACATATCCTGATACGGTAAACGAGGAGATGTCTGTAAAATCGGTAGCGTTATGCACCATAGAATTGGGGCTGATGTAGCGCAACTGCTGCGTTGGGTTAAACTGATGCACGCCCAAAGAAGGCACGATAGAATAACTTGTGCCTTCGCCCACGTAGGGAATGCCGCTGATTTGATAGTTCCCGTCGGCATCGGTGATCCCCTTTAATGCCAACTGATACTTTTCATCGGGTATTTTGTTGTCGAAAACAAGCGTATTCGTCGTAGCGTGATTGCCGTTATAAACAGTTCCTACCCGTGACATGTCAAAAGCGTAATCGGTTAAATTTTCGTCAAAAGTCCAGTAGCCGCGCAAACCGCTTTCGTTGCCTGCCAAACGGCGGCTGTAATCGCGGGTAATTTCTGCTTCACTTAACGACCGGTTCCAAAAACGCACGTCATCAATATTACCTCTAAAATTATGTCCGAAACTTATTTTGCAATCTGCTGCCATTTGATTGGTTGCCGTTGTATAAGTGAAAGAGGTGTTTTTGATATAAATACTGTCTCGATTCTGGTCGCAAACCGTATAAATTTTTACATTGTCTCCACTTCTTGTAATCACAATATGCGAAAAATGATGGGCGGGAATAATCTCTGAGCGATAGGCAGTACCCATTGCCGTATAAATTTGATAACCGCCGCTTACCGCCGTCATGGAGATGGCGTTACCGCCAATATAACCCATGATGTTTGTTCCGGTATTGGAGGATTCGGGGTTTACCCAAAACTGCAACGTCCAATTTTTAGAAGTCCATATATTATTGAAGTAGGTTTGGTCTGCCAACCATTCAAATTTTTGTCCTCCGCCGGTTGATTTGAGAGAGTGGTACTGACTTTCGCCTTGTTGCAAATCGTTACGGCGCACCAACGTATTTACCCCCTGCACCGCATTCCCCGTTCCGTAGGTTACACGCCCCGATACTACGCCAAACGCCTGTGTAAAGCCAATATCGGTTTTCGTTTCCAATGGCGTTTCATTGCCCGAACATACCTGATACAGTGTTACTCTGTATTCGTAATAAACGCCGGTAAGGGCATTATTGTCGTTCCAGTAAACGGTTGCCGAGTTGCTGGTTACGGTTTCCAACTCAATAAACTGATCGTTGGTATTGGCAACGCGGCGAAAAACGCGGAATGTTTCAGGTGAGCCGCCCGAAATCCTGTCCACTTTCCATTGCAAACGCACGTAATTGGCATATTCTCCTTTTGTGGCTTTGAATGGCTCTGCAACGGTAAATTTGGTGTTGCCCGTAATGCGCGCCTCTTCCGATTCTCTTTGAAAAGCAGTGTTAAATGCACTGATGCCCACCCTGTATTTGTAAGCATCGCAGGGCGAAGTGGGCATATTATCGGTATGCGAGTAAGAGGTGGCTCCGCTGAAATTTTGATTGGTAAGCCAATTGGTATAAGCGCCGCCATTTACACTGCGTTCAATGCTGTAACTGTAGTCGGCGCTGTTGGTTAAACGATTGTCTGCCGTAAAAGAAACGGCTATATTGTTATCGGCAGGCGTTGCCGTAACCGTCCAGGTACCCATCGTTGGGGTAGTATTTACTGATACCGTTATCCGGTTGTTGACATTTATATCGTTGGGAGAAGCAGGTGCACTGCCCGTGCCTTCCACAAAGGCAATGCAATATTCAAAAGTTTTATTAAAATCGGCTGTTGCAATTGCATTGGTAACATTCATGCTTCTTGAAGATCCGTTTTCAACACTTGTTCCGCCGGTGGGCGCTATCAATGCCCAAGCGCCTGACGCCGGCGCTGCTTCCCGCCGGTAAACATAAAATCTGCCCGTTAAATTTTGCGGATTGTTGTAATTCCAGTCAAGTGTTACGTTTCTTGTCCACTGGTCGAAATCAACGCCAGGTATAAGCGGATGAGGAATATTGATAATGCTGGAAGTAACTGTTCCGTTCACGCGGGCAGTGAGCCGCCAGTTGTTGCCCGACATTTCAGCGCTGAAGTTATTTGCTGCACCCGAACTGTGATTGTAGGCCGGCGTAAAAGTGTAATTTATTCGTTGATTTCCGTTGGGCGTAGTAGTAGGTATAACAGTCAGAATCTGATTGGCATTCACATAATTATTCGTACCATCAACAAAACGAACCCCCGAAATGGAGGAAACACCCGTACCTCTGGCTACCCTTACCGCGTAAGCTGTGGTAGAAATTTGAGGACGACCGGCAATGTCGTAACCCCATTTTTCGTTTCCGCGAGTACCTGCGGCGATAACTCCGTTTAAGTTATTGCGCCTTTCTAACAGGTCGTAAACTCTAGAGTTGTCCGTCCAGTGGTTGCCGGTCCAACTATGCATAGAGGTTACCGTTCCGCTCGTTGTTGCCGACGGATACATATTGCCTATGGTTGCAGTATTACTTGCAAACACTGCACTGAAGTTCGCCTTTGTATTGTTTCCCATGCTCCCGATAATTCTACCGCGTTGATAACTGCCGGCGCTTGGAATGACAGATACGGCAACTACTCGTGTGAAGTTAACGGTTTTGTTATGCTCTATCCAGCCGATAACACCTCCTATAACATTTCTATCACTCTGAGGACTAAAAGTTACATCCACCAACACGTCGGTAATGTTGATGGTGGCGCTTGCCGGATTACTATTAGTGCTATGGCGAACACCACCGATCAAGCCTCCGGCGTCATAGTGTCCGCTGCCACGGTGTAAGCGAACAGTACCGGTTACTACCGAAGAGTTGCTGATATTTACCGAATAACCGGCTATATCCCAAGTATTACCAATCATCCCGCCGCAGAATTGTCCGTACCAATCTGTGCTGCTTGTAAGTCTAACATGAACATTATCAATCGTTAAATTACGGTGTACCTCACCAATCAAACCTCCAACATAATTTCTGCCATCAACGTAGGGTATTGAAAGGGTAAAGTTTTTGAAATGCGCGTTTCGTGTCCAGGAGAAAAAACCGACATAATCCCAACTGGTGTGAGAAATTGCGTTGGAAGTAATTGTATGCCCGTTTCCGTTAAAGTGTCCTGTAAAGTAATCGTTTGAACCACCGGCTCCAATCCTTCCACCGCTATACGAAATATTGGCGGTAAGTTCCCAATAGATATTCTCATTGATATAGGTTCGGTTTCCGTTGGCTACCAAGTCTCTAAACTGGTTCATGGCTGTTGCATTAGGAATTTGGTGTGGTTGGGTAGAAGTTCCTGCCCTGTAAATAATCTGCGCCTGCACCTTTTGCGGGAGCAGAAAGCAGAAAAGCAGCAAGCAGAAAAGAGTTAATAGTTTACAGTTTTCTGATTTCAGATTGAAAATTGTGTTCTTTGTGATTTCTTTGTGCTCTTTGTGGTTAAAGAGCAGGCTGTTTTTTTGTAGATTTTTTTTCATTTTGAAATTATTTATTAATGATTAATTATTGGCGTTTTTTGGTTTTATCTCGAAATTCGTAACTCGTAATTCATAATTCTCAAACAGCATTTTTTCTATCACTTTTTTCTCTACTTCCATAGTTTTCATTTTTTCTTGCAATTGGTTTTCTTCTAATATGTGGCGGATTAACCCTTCATTTTTTTTCTTAATGATGCGGCGATAGCGTGCCCGTTGAAGTGTCACAATTGTCACGACTACCACGATTGTCACGCCTATCACGAAAGGTAAAAATGTTGCTAAAGATGCCATATTTTTTTGCGCTATTGTTTTTCGCGGCAAAAGTAAAGGGGTATATAAAAAGTGATGCGACAATTCGGCTCAAAAACGCGACAAATTGGCACGGAGCTGAAAATTAGAAATTTATGAGAGTTTGAAGATTTATATTAATCATTAATTACTGCTGATGAGTTAAAAATTGTCTTATGTATAAAAAGATATTTTCATTTATGTTTCAAACCGCGCTCGTAGAGCGCACACCTATCTAAGCTGTAGCCTAAGGCTACAGCATCAAGAACACACGCCATGCACTCATGCCTCTGTAAGAGGCACACCTACTTATCATGTGTGCCAGCTACGCAGGCATGAGTTATCGGGGACTACTTCATGTACAGTACGCTTAGCGTACAGCTTAGATAGGTGTGCGCTCTACGAGCGCGGATTCTTATTCAAAAATCATACTGTCCTGAATTTAATTCAGGAGAAAAAAACATAACAGCTATCTCAATGTCAATATCTTACAACAATATTGTGAAAATTAACGCATCAGCATTAATCATTAATCACTAACCCCCGATACTCCTTCGGGCTCATATTGTACTTAGTACTAAACTGCCGCTGGAAGGTGCGCACTGTTCCAAAACCGGACGTGTCAGCAATTTCTTCTATGGAGAAATCGGACTGTTCGAGCAAAATAACAGCATCTTTCAATCTTAGCCCATTGATATAATCTATAAACGGCATCTTAAAACAGTACTCAAAGGCATCTGCAAACAGACGACGGTTTGTTCCCAAACATTCTACCATCAAATCGCGGGTAAGGTTAGGATTGCGGTATATTTTATCTTTGAGGATGAGGTCGCGAATGGCAAGACACAATTTGTCCATTCGACTTTCGGGGTTCAGCTCTCCATCAACGTCTTCTGTTTCTTCTTCCGACACAAAAGATGTTTTAGTAAGCATCTCGTTCACTTGCTCTTCCTGTTGTGTAGTTAATGTTTTGATTTGTTGCGCCAATGTGCGGTTTTTCTTTGCAATTTTCCGGTTGAGGGTTATCCATATTATCAATGCAATTGTCAGCAATAAGCATCCGCCGAGTGCAAAAAGAAAATAGTTCCGGTTGCGCTCTTTTTCGGCAATATGTTTGTCAACTTCGTATTGGGTGCGGAGTTCGTCGAGTTGCGAATTTAGCATATCCTCAAAAGAAGCGGCTTTGTCTTTCATAACGGCTTCATAAATAGGAAAGGCTTCTATACCTCTGCCCATTATACACAAAACTCTCGCTTTGTACATCAAAACATCAAATGGCGCTATGCCACTTACGGTATAAAATTGCAGCGCTTTATCCAATTCCTCGATTGATTTCTCATATTCTTTTCGTTTTTCGCTGATTTTTGCGCGGACATGATATATGAATGACATCGCTCTGGGTTCTCTTGGGGCAATTTCTTCGGATAAATTGCAATAATGTTCCGATTGTTCCAAGTCACCTAATCCCCAATAGGCTTCGGCTTTCACTCTATAATAGATTAACATAGCAAATAGCTTGTTGCTTATGTACGCCGGATTTTCTTTGAAATAATTTTCATAAAGTTGATTCAAATCTTCCACCAATTCAATGGCTTTTTGGTATTCCTGCTTTTTCAGCAGGAGTTGGCAAAGCTCTTCATATGCTCGTCTTCTTGGGTGGTTAAGTGTATTATCATTCCTCGATAAAGAAATCGTTTCTTTATAATACTTTTCAGCCTCTTCATCCCGCCCCATTCTATTATATACTAAACCAATATAATAGGTAGCCATCTCTATACCGATAAGGTTGTTCGATTTTTTTGCTGTTTTGTAAAGTTGTTCGGCTTCCAGCATGGCTTTTTCTTTTCTACCCTCGAAAATATGTGCTTCAATAACCATAGCCCATGCATCGTAATATTGCTTCCACTGTTCGTTTTTTGCGAAAAAATGCAAATAATCATCAACCTTTTTAAAAAGTTCGTCTCTTCTTCCGTAATTAAACAACTTGGTAAGTTCATCGTGTCGTGCTTCAGCTTCAATTTTAATATTTTGTTGTTTTTTAGCTTCGACTATAAATTCTTCTGATAATTTCAAATATTCGTCCAACTGATCGGGGTGAATCGGAAGCACACAAAGCATCTTGTAAATTTCCAATTTTTCTTTGCCTTGCGCTGAGGGAAGCGCTTGCAACAATGAATCTTTTGTATGCTGAAAATCATTTTGCGCCAAGGCAATGTGCGAGGCGGTTAAAATGGTAATGGCTAATAAAAATGCTCTCATATCCTATATGTTAAATTTGCGGCAAAAATAAATTATTAATCCGTTTCCCCAAATCTCCATTTCCCCAGTGTGGGGAAATGGAGGTATTTTGGGGATTTCTTTCTATGTGATGAGGTTTAGTTTGATAGTATCGGTGGCTTTTAGTTTCTTTTCGTCTATTACTTTGGCGTAGATTTGGGTAGTCTTAATATCTGTATGCTCCAATAATTTGCTGACTGTTGCTGACTGTGTAAATATCTATGCCGCCACCCAGTTGAAGTGTGGCAAAAGTATGACGGAAACAATGGAATGTGATTTTTTGGATGATACCGGCGTTTTGTAACCATTTTCTTAAAGGATAGGTAAGGTTTGAAATGTCTGGTAGGTTTTCAAAAACGAGGTCGGTTGGTTTTCGCGGGATACCGCACAGTTGGAAGGCTTGTTTTGAGATGGGCATATATTCCACTCCTTTTGTTTTTTGTTGGGTAAAATTGAGTCGTGTTTGGTTGCCAATAGTTTGTATTTCTTTCCATTGCATTTTTTGGATGTCGCAATGGCGCAAACCGGTGAGGGCAGAGAACAGGGCGGCGCGTTTTAATATATCGTTGTCGCACGGGGTGGCGACTAATTGGTTCAGTTCATCGGTAGTAAGGTATTCGCGGCGCGTTTGCAATAGTGGTATTCCTTTTATTTTAGCGGATAAAAGTCCACATTGAAATAGCCATCTTTGAAAGCATGTTTTAGGGCAGATTTGAAGGTGGCAAAGTATAAAAATGCTGTGTTTTGTGCGATAGCGCCCTCTTTTTTAGTGCCACTTGGCGCAGACAATAAGAACATTCTAAAATCTTCGGCAAAGCGAATGTCAATTTTTGAGAATGGTAATGTGTTGCCGGTGAACTGCTTTAGATATTCTAAGGAACGTATCCAACTTTTACGTATGGAATCGGAACTGCGGGCGTATCTTACTTTTATGATATTGTCGAAGCAATCAATGAAATTTTGCTGTGCGCTTTTTGTCCCACTCTACCGATTTTTGCAAGTTCAAAGGAAGTTGTTGTGTTGTGGTGTTTTGGCAATAAGTTGTAATTATTTGAAATATAGCATATTAGATAGCTTGCAGTCTTTTGGGCTTGTTCCAAAGATGGTACAAATATACTATAAAAAACAATATGAAACTATTAAAAATGATAAAAAAATATCAACAAACAAAAAACAAAACACTGAAAAGCAATGTTTTACTATTTTTGGTTGTTGATGTTTTTATAGTTTAAGGTTTAAAGATTTAAATCCTTAAATTCTTAAATCTTTAAATCAAGCCTTAGCAATATTCACAATCACTTCCACTGCCTTCTCCATAGATTCCACCGAAATAAATTCATATTTTCCATGGAAGTTATGTCCACCGGCAAAAATATTAGGACAAGGTAAACCTTTGAATGAAAGGTTGGCGCCATCAGTTCCGCCGCGAATCGGTTTTACGATGGGCGCAACACCGGCAGCTATCATCGCTTTTTCTGCACGTTCTACAATATAAAACACAGGCTCTACCATTTCACGCATATTTTTATATTGCTCTTTAATTTCGCATTTTACGCGATCTATACCATACTTTTCATTCAAAAAGGCAGTGATTTTGTGCATAAATTCCTTCTTTTGTTCAAAAAGGTGCTTGTCGTGATCTCGAATGATGTAGCTCAGCTTACTATTTTCAACCGTTCCTTCCATTTTGGTTAACAAGTAGAAACCTTCATACCCCTCAGTGTATTGAGGGCGTTGAAAATCAGGAAGTAATGCGTTAAACTCCATGGCAATCAGCTGAGAATTTATCATTTTATTTTTGGCATAGCCCGGATGTACATTTCTTCCTTGAATGGTAATGGTGGCACCGGCAGCGTTAAAATTTTCATATTCTAACTCGCCCAGCATGCCGCCATCTACCGTATAAGCAAAATCGCATCCGAATTTGGCAGTATCAAAATAGAGCACGCCTTTTCCAATTTCTTCATCGGGCGTGAAGGCTACCTTGATTGTTCCATGTTTAACTTCAGGATGTTGTATTAAATATTCAAGTGCGCAGATAATTTCGGCGATGCCGGCTTTATCGTCCGCGCCCAGCAATGTTTTGCCATCAGTGGTTAAAAGCGTTTGCCCTACATAGTTTTTCAATTCCGGAAAGTCTGCGGTAGACAATATGGTGTTGGTCTCTTTATCTAAAATAATGTCGTTTCCATCATAATTTTCTACAATTCTTGGTGCACTGATGCCGGGCATATCGGGCGCCGTATCAAAATGTGCAATAAAGCCGATTACAGGCAGTTTTTCTTCAGTATTTGCAGGTAAAGTAGCCGTAACGTATCCAAATTGATCTTTTTCTACCTCTTTTAAGCCTAAAAGTTTCAATTCTTCAACCAAGACATCGCCAAAAACAAGTTGTTCTTGGGTACTGGGATAAGTTTCCGACTCTCCGTTTGCCATAGTTGGATACGAAATGTATTTCGAGAAGCGTGTAATTAGTTTTTGTTTCATTAGAATATTTTTTTGAGTTAACATATCTTATTGTGCTACGCCTACACTTTGCCCTAAAACTGCTTTGCCGTTAAATTTAAGCAATTCTTGCAACTTATCCCGATGAATGCTGCCTAATGCACAGGTTGCTAAGCCTTCTTGAGCACAGTATAAGTAAACGTTTTGACTAATGTTGCCCGTATCGGTTGCTCCAAACAAAATTCGAGATTCTTCAGAAAAACCTTCCATTTTGTCATAATTGGCTACAAAAATAAGCATGAGCGGACAATCTTGAAAGCGTTCTTGTGAGGCGCCGTTGGTTCGATGATCTCCCGCTACAATCAATTGAAGTGCATGCTCTTGGGGTAAATAAAGATACGCACCTTCTTTATTTAATACGTAAATTTCAATTTGTTGCGCGTTTCTCGCAGTGGGTGCAGTACGCCTTCCATCAGGACGGTTCACGCCTACAGCTGCCCAGAGTAAATCTGACAATTGTTGAGGAGTAAGCTCCTGCTGTGTATAATCGCGGTTGGTTTTACGGTTTGCCAAAGCCTCCATAAGCGGCATGCCACCGGTGGTTTGCGGCGGAACTAATTTAATGTCTTGCGCATTCATTGATAAACTAAGCACTGTTGCCATAATAAAAATCCAAGTTTTTTTCATAATACTATTATTAATGATTAGTGGTTAATGGTTAGTGGAGTTGATTTGTTGTAGTAAGATGACATCTTCAAATCCGCTTTGTATTTTTATCCAATCTTTTTTGATTCCAATAATGGAAAATCCGCACTTTTCAAACAACTTCAAGCTAATGGAATTATTGTTCAAAACGTTGCAATAAACTTGATGAAGGTGCAATGTCTCAAAAAGATAGGTTAAGGCGAGCGATACTGCCTCAACGCCGATCTCTTGATTTCTGTAATTTTTATCAATTAAAATTCCCATCCCCGCCCGACTGTTAATAAAGTCAATGTCAAAGATATCTAATATTCCCACCGTTTGTTTGGTGTGCAATAAGTTAATCATAAATCGCACCTGTTTTGCCGAAAAAATATCCTCTTGCGCACTTTCAATAAACTGCTTAAGCGTATATTTTGAATACGGAGTCAATGTTTGGCTAATTTTCCAGATTTCAGGATCATTTTCCCACTGGTAAAGCAGTTCCACATCGGAAGGTTCTAACGCACGCAAGGAAATTTTTTCACTGAACAGAAACATTGTTTTTAGATTTAAGAATTTAAAAGATTTAAAAATTTAAGCCATCATAACATTCGCTTCACAACTCTCAATTTATGCGTATATTGCTCTAATTGTGCATTATAAATGCCCGTGGTATCCAGCATGTTAATTCTTACAAACCCGCTGGCATGCAATATTTTATCTTTTCCACAAATAATGCCGACGTGCGTAATTTTTCCTTCTTCATTATCGAAAAAAGCAACATCCCCTACTTGCCATTCTGTTGCGAAATCTATTTGCGTTCCGTGATTTACCTGTTGTGATGCATCGCGAGGAAGCAAAATATTTACACTTTTAAAAGCTAATTGCACTAACGCTGAACAATCTATACCGCCAGGCGTTCTTCCGCCCCATAGATAAGGTGCACGCAAATATCCCGACGCAAACTGCAATAGTGCGGTTTGTTCTTCCGATAGATTAGGATGTTTGGAAAGAGTTCGCGCTTCAGGCAGCTCCATTACAAAAATGGCATTCCCTAAAATCAACATATTATCTTGTGGATACGGGAACGATGATCCCATAAACACAGGAAAAGTAATGTTCGATTCAAACTCTTTGATAAAAATGAGATAATCGGTTACCATGTATTTATTTAAAGACGGATATTTGGCTGCATCCTCTTCGTGCATTTCATTCCATAATTTCTTGTCAATATAACCTTCGTATTCACAATCCAATGTCTTAATTTTCAGCCAATTTCCAACGATATCTTCCACTTGATAAACATCGCCGAATAACAATTGCGAAACCAACTGCGACTTATGGTCAGGTTCTTCGCGCATGGCGATTTGGGCAAGGTGGGTGATGCCGTATTTCATAAGAATATTATTGAGACAAATCATTTTTCATTTGTTTTATGACTTCAAGAAGTGGCGGAATGTCGTTTTTCAACGCGTCAAAAACAACATCAATGTCAATCTCAAAATAGCCGTGAGCAATTCTATCACGCAGCCCCATAACACTTTCCCAAGGAATTGAAGAATAGTTCGACAGAAATTGCTTTTCAGTATATCTGTCAATTCGCTTTACTTCTTCACCAATAATAATGAAGTACATACAAATCCCATTCAAACGTAATATTCCATCTGCCGATTTTGGTAATTCGCCAATATTCTGTATATTAGATGTGCTTTCGAGCAAACTTTCAATAACTTGTTCTAATTGCTCTAGTGATTCTATAATCAATGTTTTATCACGCATAAACAATGTCTTGCATAATACGTTTAACAAAAGAAGGACGCAAATTATTGTGCTTTCTTACCACATCAACAGGCGTACCTAAAAACTTTTCAAGTTGCATGGGAAATTCCACAAGCGATTTTAACCCTAATGACTTACCTTCGTAATAAATGTCAATATCACTGTTTTCCGTTTGTTCTCCACGAGCCACCGAGCCAAAAATCCCAATACGTTCAATGCCATATTCTGAGGAATATTGCTGTTTGAATTGTCGCAATCTATACAAATATTCTTCTTTGTTTTTCATACTCGTGTTATAACCTTAAATTTGGGTGCAAATATATGGCATTTTTTTAAATACTTTAAAATACGTCTTTCCAAGATTTAGCTTGTAGTAATTTTTCAATATTAGTGTATCTTGGGCTTTGTAATATGCCTTGCGTTGCTCCGGTAAATTTAATAGGTTCGATTTTTTTTGCTTTTCCTTTGAAATTCAACTTGTATTTTGAACCATCGCCATACGCTTCAATTGATTCAACTTCAGCATAATATGTTATTGCTGATATTGGTGCAGTTTGATATGCTGCAATATACTTAATTTCATTCAATTTACCTCCACTAATCCGAATAGCGTACCAACAATTTTGATTTAAAAATGTTTCATTAAATCCATCTTCATTTGCTGGAACAACAACTGTATCTTGTATAGTTTTATTCTCTTTTAGCGCTTTTTTATTGTGTTGTTTTACATCAATTATTTTTGCTTTATCAAATATTTTTACCTCAACTAATGGAAATATACTCAACATTTCTTGCAAGAACTCATTTGTGTCTGCCTTCTCTGCCTCCGTCAGAATTGGTTCATTTGGCGAATTTCCGTTGTCTAAAATGCAACGTTTATGTTCCCTTGCAATTTTTATTAATTCGTATTCTAACCAAGTTATGTGTCCTCTATTAAGTCCTTTGTTGCTTGAAACAAAAACTATCAACTTTTCCCAAAACTCTTTTTCTTTATAATGCGACTCAATACGTTTTCGAATTCCGTCACCCTGACCAATATAAATAGTTGGTAAATCAGAATTTTCTGCATAACCAATTAAAACATATATTCCTGCTTGGTCAAATTCTTTTCTACTTTTATGTGTTTCCCAATCATCTCTTGACATTTCAATACCAACGCCGGTCCAATTCATTTTTTCAATTATCTTGATTGAGTTTGGATTACCATTTGGCATGTAAAGTTTTATTGTATAAGGTCTCTTGTTCATTGTTATCTGTTTATTAATACAGTTTCACATTTGCGTAAATTCAACAAGCTCAACAACCACTCTCTACCTTCTTAAAACGGCAAATCATCCCCCGCCCCTTCATCCGTAAAAGTCTCAAACTCTTGCGGCAACTCGGTTGCAGATTCGGAAGTTGGTGTAGTTTGCTGATTTTGTGCAGATTGTGTTGCTTGCGGGTTCGCACTTACCGGCTCCACTTTCCATGCCTTTACATCGGTGTACCACTTGCCGTTAAATTCGCGCGATTCTAAATCAAAGCTCATAACTATTTTATCATCAATATTCAACGTTTCCAATACGGCGGCTTTGTCGCCCCAAAGATTGGCACAAATTTTACGCGGATATTGCTCCGTCGTTTCAATTACAAATTCTTGCTTTTGCCAACTGTTTCCTGTTTTGCCAATGCCCGATTGCATGGGCAGTTTTTGAATGAGTTTTCCAATGATTTCCATAAAAAAGAATGTATAAAATTGTGTAATATATTGCTGTTAAAATAGTTTTGATAATTTATATGAATACCATAAATAAACTTGCAAAACTAATTTTTTTTATTAATAAAAACATATTTTTGCCTTTTGTTTTTTAATAACTATTAACTAACTAACCTGTAACCTTTCTGTCGGTTAAAGCCGATGACAATATTAATCACTAACCATTAATCATTAAACTTCATGTACACAAAATTTCAAGATTTCCTAAAAAAAGAATTAACCGACATTGAAAATGCCGGATTATACAAAAAAGAGCGCATTATTGCTTCTCCGCAAGACGGAAAAATCACATTACAAAACGGTAAAAAAGTATTAAATTTCTGCGCAAACAACTATTTAGGATTGGCAAATAATCCGAAATTGATTGCTGCGGCGAAAGAAGCATTAGATACGCACGGCTACGGAATGGCTTCCGTACGTTTTATTTGCGGAACCTCCGATTTGCACAAAAAATTAGAGCAAAAAATTGCAGAATTTTTCGGAACAGAAGATACTATTTTATATGCCGCCTGTTTTGATGCAAACACCGGACTTTTTGAAACTATTCTTACAGACCAGGATGCTATTATTTCCGATGCGTTGAATCATGCTTCTATTATAGATGGTGTACGTCTTTGTAAAGCAGCGCGCTACCGTTATGCCAACGCCAATATGGAAGATTTGGAAAAACAATTGCAAGCTGCACAAGCACAACGCTTTCGTCTAATCGTTACCGATGGCGTGTTTTCTATGGATGGCAACGTAGCGCCATTGGATAAAATTATGGAACTCGCTGAAAAATACGATTGTATGGTGATGATTGATGAGTCGCACTCTGCAGGCGTGGTGGGCGAAACAGGTCGTGGAATCACTGAGTTATACAATAAAAAAGGACAGGTAGAAATCATTACCGGAACTTTAGGTAAAGCATTTGGCGGCGCTATCGGCGGTTTTACCACCGGAAAACAAGAAATTATTGATATGCTGCGTCAGCGTTCGCGTCCTTATTTGTTTTCTAACTCTATTCCGCCGTTGGTGGCAGCTGCCGGCATTAAAATGGTGGAAATCATGTCGGAAACCAATGAGTTGCAAGATAAATTGCATAGCAATACTCAATATTTCACAGAAAGAATGATAAAGGCAGGTTTTGATATTAAGCCCACGCAATCAGCTATTTGCGCTGTAATGTTGTATGATGCAAAATTATCACAAGATATGGCAGCTAAATTGCAGGAAGAAGGCATCTATGTTACCGGTTTCTATTATCCGGTAGTGCCGAAAGATCAGGCGCGTATCCGCGTGCAAATCTCTGCCGCACATGAAATTGAAGATTTGGATACTTGCATTGCTGCTTTTACGAAAGTAGGTAAAGAGTTGGGTGTATTGAAATAGATGGATAAAATCGTTGAATTTATTGAAGTTAAAGTGAATGATGATATGTCTTTTAACACATCATCTTCACATTATTTGCTTCAGTCTATGACGAATACGGATACTAACGATATAGAAGCTACGGTTAACCAGATTATAGAATTGATTGATGCGGGGGCAGATTTGGTGCGGGTGGCGGTGCCGGGGTTGAAAGAAGTAGAAGCGTTACGCAAAATTCGTAGGGGCGTATTGCAATACGCCCCTATGCAACACAAACAAATTCTCTTCGTTGCCGACGTACATTTTTTGCCGGAAGTTGCAGAAAAAACTGCAACATTTGTAGAAAAAATACGAATAAATCCGGGGAATTTTACCAATAATTGTAAGGACAAGGCGCGTCTTGCCCCTACCGATGCATACCAACACGGCTTCGAAACCATGGCATTGCGTGCCAAATCCTTAATCGAAATTTGCAAAAAACACAATACTGTTATTCGTGTGGGGGTAAACCAAGGCTCGCTCTGCAACAGAATTATTTCCCGATATGGAAATACACCGGAGGCGCTTGTATCATCTGCGTTAGAGTGGATTAAAATTGCAGAAATGTACGATTTCCATCAAATTGTTTTTTCCGTTAAATCAAGTCATGTAAAAACTATGATGGAAACTAATCTGTTGTTCTACAATAAAATGATAGAGCAAGGCAGGGTATATCCTCTTCACCTGGGTGTTACTGAAGCCGCCAACGAAATGGAAGGGCGCGTAAAATCTGCCATTGGAATCGGCGCTTTATTATTGCATGGTTTGGGCAATACTTTTCGTGTTTCATTAACCGAAAATCCGGTACATGAAATCGCATTTTCAAAATTATTAATTGCTGCTATCCAGGATATTAAACAGAATGATTTTGAGCAATTTTCAGATGGTATTCTTACTATTTGTTATCCTGAAACCTTAGTAGAAAAATGGTGGGCTGGGGTAGGGGCGCTGGTAGGCAAATGGTGGTTAACCGAAAATATAAAGGATATTAAGGTTGAAAACCAATATTTTACTATAGATGAAGTAGAAAAATTGCAAAATTGCGCATTGCAAATATGCGGCATTAAAAAAACGCACACGGAAATTATTGCCTGCCCTTCGTGCGGACGCACCCAGTATGATATTCAAGCAGTGTTAAGCGTTGTGAAGCAGCAATTTGCCCATTACCCCCATTTAAAGATAGCTGTAATGGGCTGCGTAGTTAATGGACCCGGGGAAATGGCGGATGCGGACTTCGGAATTATTGGCAGCGCAAACGAAAAAGTGGCAGTTTACAAAGGGAAAAAACGCATTTCCAATTTCGTTTCCGTGCAAGAAGCCCTAAAGATTTTACAAAACATAATTGACCATTAAACGTTAAACACTAAACATATATTTTTGCACACGTAAACCTAATTTCCATTTATGATCTCAAAAGCCATTTCCGTTTTCAAACAATCTATTAACGATTATCATCAATTTGACTGTGTTAATCATCCTATAGAAAATCCTTATCCTACAGGAAGTTTAGAGGCTTTGCTATACCATAAAAACTGGATTGACGCCGTGCAATGGCATCTCGAAGATATTATCCGTGATCCGAATATTGATCCCGTTGAAGCATTGAAAATTAAACGCAGAATTGATGCCTCCAATCAAGAAAGAACCGATATGGTGGAATATTTGGATTCTTACTTTTTGGATTTGTATAAAGATGTAAAAACGGATGTGAGTACGCCGCTTAATACGGAAACTCCTGCTTGGGCATTCGATAGGCTTTCTATTTTAGAGTTAAAGATTTACCACATGGAGCAGGAAGTTAAGCGCACGGATGTTACGAAGGAACATATTCAAAAATGTCAGGAAAAATTAGATGTATTGCTGCAACAGGAAATTGATTTATCTACTGCCATTGAACAATTATTAGATGATATTTCTGCCGGAAGAAAGAAGATGAAAGTGTATAAACAGATGAAAATGTATAATGATCCGAATTTGAATCCGGTGTTGTACGGCGGTTTGCGGTAAGAGGTATGTGGTGCGAGGTGTGTGGTGAGGATTTGAAAGATTAAGACATGAAAAGAGTTTCTTTTTTTATTGTTTTTTTGATTGTCTTTGTTAGTGCAATGAGCCAAAATAAAGACGTTGCGCCTGCTGACACGAGCAAAGGAGTTTTAGTTTTAGTAAATAAAACATTTTATCTTACTAAAGATTTTATCCCTGATAGTTTGGTAAAAATGGAAGAAAAGCATGGAAATTCTGCAAAAATGATAAAAAAAGAAACATATCAGGCATTTATAACCATGTATGAAGCTGCAAAATTGGAGGAGATTACTTTATGGATCGTTTCTGCGTATAGACCTTATGCATATCAAAACTGGTTGTATAATAGGTCTGTAGAGGAAAATGGAGTTACAGAAGCAAACAGAACGTTGGCACAACCGGGTTTTTCGGAGCATCAAACCGGACTTGCTATAGATATTGTGCCGGCTAAAGGGAGGTTGTTCAAAGGTTTTGAAAAAACGAAACAATTTGAATGGCTGTTGGATAATGCACACAAATACGGTTTTATTTTGCGCTATCCAAAAGGTAAAGAAGAGATTACGGGTTATAGCTTTGAGCCTTGGCATTACCGGTATGTAGGAATTATAGCGGCAAAAAGAATGAAACGGTTTAATCTTACTTTCGAGGAATACTACGAGCAACTTATACAAAGATAATTTAGCATGAAAACTATTTTAATCCTTCGTTTTTCCGCCATGGGCGATGCGGCAATTGCCGCTTCCGTGATGAAAGAAATTGCGGCGCAAAATCCTGATATACGATTTGTTTTTGCTACTCGTGCTTTTTTTGATCCTTTTTTTGATGGGGTTTCTAATTTGGAGGTTTTTCCGGTTGATTTTAAAAAAATATATAAAGGACTAAAAGGACTTTTAAGACTTTATAAAGACCTTAATAAGAACTATAAAATTGATGCTATTGCAGATTTGCATGATGTATTACGTTCAAAATTGCTTACTTTGTGTTTTCGCTTGTCTTTCAATAAGATAAAAATTGCTACGATAAATAAAGGGAGAAAGGAAAAAAGGGCTTTATGTTATGGCGAAACGCAAAAAACTCCGCTTAAATCCACGTGGCAGCGCTACACGGAGGTTTTTCAACAATTAAAAATAAAAGCTGTTGTGAAACCTGCGCCTATTCCTTTTTTGCCTGAAAAAGTGAAAAAAATCGGTGTTTCGCCTTTTGCGCAGCATAAAGGGAAAGTCTATCCGCCTGAATTGATGGAAAAAGTATTGGAGTTATTAAATGACAATTATGAAGTTTATTTGTTTGGCGGCGGTAAAAAAGAACAAGAATTATGCGAAAAATGGCAGACAAAATACTCAAACGTTTACTCTTTAGTAGGGAAAAAAACCTTAGTAGAGGAGCTTGAGTTTATTTCCACATTGGATGTGATGCTGAGTATGGATTCTTCTGGGATGCACTTGGCTTCGCTGTGTGGTATTCCTTGTGTATCCGTTTGGGGGGCGACCCATCCGTATTCGGGGTTCGTTGGGTTTGGGCAAGAAAATAATCCGCAAATTCAATTGGAGCTTCCTTGCAGACCTTGTTCGGTGTACGGGAATAAACCTTGTAAGTATAAAAATTATAGGTGCTTGTATGAAATTTCACCGGAAGAAATAGTTAATAGTTTAAAGTTTTAAGTACGCAGAGATGTCATTTGTGCGCCAATATATTTTTTAGCGTATAAATAAACCCTTCTATATCCGCCTCTGTTGTATCCCAAGAGGTTACCAACCGAATTTCATGAGATTCCTCATTCCAAACATAGAAAAAATGATGTTTGAGCATTTCAGTTATGAGGGTAGGGGAGAGTTTTACCAAAATAGTATTAGCTTCGGTAGGTTGCGTAAATTCAAAATTACCGATCTCTTCAATTTTTCTTCGTAATAATTGCGCCATGTTATTGGCATGAGTGGCATTGATTAACCACAAATTATTTTGAAAATAAGCTAAAAATTGCGTCGCTGTAAATCGCATTTTTGAAAACAATTGTGTAGATTGTTTTCGGATATACTTCATGTTTTCAGCTAATTCGGGGCAAAATGTGATGACGGACTCACCCATTAACATTCCGTTTTTTGTGCCGCCGAAGCTGAGGATGTCCACGCCACAATCTGCTGTAATCTCTTTTAAAGAGCATTGCAATGTGGCGGCGGCATTTGCCAAACGTGCGCCGTCAACGTGCAGATACATTTTGTATTGGTGCAAAAATTGGGCTAATCTTTTTATCTCTTCCGGTTTATAGATGGTGCCTAATTCGGTGGCTTGCGAAATGTACAAGACTTTGGGTTGCGAATGATGCTCAAAACCAAAGGCGTGCAAAAACGGTTCCAGCATTTCTACTGTTACCTTTCCATCTTTTGTAGGAATCGCTTTTAGCGCCGCACCGGTCAAATATTCGGGTGCGCCGCATTCATCTACAAAAATATGCCCATTTTCAGGACATAAAATTGCGTGAAAAGGTTGCACGCAAGCACGCAAGGCACAGATATTGGCGCCGGTTCCGTTGAACATTGGAAAAATAGTAGCGTTTTCTCCGAAAATCTCCTGCACCTTTTTTTGTAAATTTTCAGAATAAACATCATCACCATACGCACAGGTGTGATCTACATTGGCTTGACGAATTGCCTCTAAAACGGCAGGGTGTATGCCGGAGTGGTTGTCGCTTCCGAAACTTCTCATGTTATAATTTTTCGGCAAAAATATTATTTTTGTCCCATAATTTGAAAATATAAACCGAAGGATGGATAACATTTATAAAACTTCAGACAAACATTATACCCGGCGTGAGGAGACTATGAATGTACTTACGCACTGGATAGGCACTATTGTAGTGGGTATAGGGTCGGGCTGTCTCATTACTTTGAGTGTATTATCAGGATCTGTCACAAAAATTGCCTCTGTTTCTATATACAGTTTCTGCATGATAATGCTTTACTGCGCTTCTACACTCTACCATTTTGAAGAAAACGAAAGTGTAAAAAAGAAACTTAAAGTGCTCGATCATGCCTCCATTTATCTTCTGATAGCCGGTACCTATACGCCGTTTTTGCTTATTAATTTAAAAGGGAGCATTGGTATCATACTTTTTGTAATTGTGTGGAGTATAGCTCTTTTAGGAATAACAGCCAAAATATTTTTTTTAAATAAATTTAAAAAACTATCCTTAGCGGTTTATTTAGTTATGGGATGGATTATAGTTTTTGCGATTAAGCCGCTCATTGTCGCAATAAGTATAACAGGACTTATTTTCATTGCTTTAGGTGGAATTTTTTATTCCGGCGGAGTGTATTTTTATGTTCGTAAGGATAAAGAATTCTACCACAGTATTTGGCACATTTTTGTTTTACTGGGAACTATTATGCATTTTTTCGCGGTTTTGTACGGCTCTTTGCTTCCGATAAGGAGTATGTAACGTATGAATAATGGCAATAAAATAGTGCAGATTCTCTATTAACTGTAGTTTTTTTTGAAAGAATTAACAAAAATTAACGTTTTATTAAATTGCAGATAGATAGATAGATAGATAGATAGATAGATAGATAGATAGATAGATAGATAGATAGATAGATAGAT